>JACETA010000052.1 GCA_013911545.1 Chloroflexota bacterium
TCTGCAAAAGCATATTTAAATGCTATAAATAGGCAGGTACAAATGATGAACGAAGGTTCTGAATCACCCGGATCTGGAGCAGGAAGATGAGCAAAACATTATTCGAAAAAATATGGAATTCTCATGTGGTAGAGCAATTAGATGATGATCTAGCACTAATTTATATTGATTTGCATTTAGTACACGAAGTGACTTCTCCTCAAGCTTTCGAAGGCTTGAGAATTAATTCAAGAAAAGTAAGAAGGCCTGATCTGACGGTAGCAACAATAGATCATAATGTACCTACTATAGACAGATTTAATATCAAAGATCCTATATCAATGCAGCAAATCGAAACTTTAAGAAAAAATTGTGAAGACTTTAAGGTGCCAATTTATGATATTGATAATATTAATCAGGGTATAGTTCATGTTATTGGCCCGGAATTAGGATTAACGCAGCCGGGGATGACTATAGTTTGCGGAGATAGTCATACTTCTACTCATGGAGCTTTTGGAGCATTAGCTTTTGGAATTGGAACTTCTGAAGTTGAACATGTTTTAGCTACACAAACCCTTCTTCAAAAGAAACCAAAAACTATGTCTGTTGAAACAACAGGAAAACTTCCTTTTGGGGTAACTCCAAAAGACCTAATACTTTCAATTATTGGAAAAATTGGTGTTGACGGTGGCACTGGACATGCAATCGAATTTAGAGGTGAAGCTTTTGAAAATATGACTATGGAGGGAAGGATGACAGTTTGCAATATGACTATTGAAGGTGGCGGAAGAGCCGGAATGATTGCTCCTGATGAAAAAACAATTGAATTTGTTCAAGGAAAAAAATTTTCACCTAAAGGAAAAAACCTTGAAAAGCTAATTGAAATATGGAGAGAGTTGAAGACAGAATCTAATGCAAAATTTGATACAGAAGTTGAAATAGATTGTTCAGAGCTTGAGCCTCATATTTCTTGGGGCACAAATCCCGGTCAGGTTATTGGTGTAAACTCCTCAATCCCGGACCCAAATGATTATGACACACCTGAAAAAAAATCTAATGCGGAGAGTGCTTTAGAATATATGGGTCTTGAGTCAGGTCAGAAAATTTCAGACGTTAAAATTGATAGGGTTTTTATTGGTTCTTGTACAAATGGACGAATTGAAGATCTTAGAGCTGCCGCAAAATTAATAGACGGCAAGAAAGTTAATAAAGATGTAAATGCAATGGTGGTTCCAGGCTCTGGTATTGTAAAAATGTTGGCTGAAAAAGAAGGACTAGATAAAGTCTTTGTTGATTCTGGTTTTGAGTGGAGAGAGGCAGGTTGTTCTATGTGCTTAGCTATGAACCCAGATAAGCTTAGCCCTCAAGAAAGATGTGCTTCAACATCAAATAGAAATTTTGAAGGTCGTCAAGGGAAAGATGGAAGAACTCATCTTGTAAGCCCAGAGATGGCAGCTGCAGCAGCCATTGAAGGCCATTTTGTTGACGTTAGGGATTGGAAGTAATGGATGCATTTGTAAAACATAAAGGTTTGGTAGCACCTTTAGACAGATCCAATGTAGATACTGACCAAATAATACCAAAACAATTTTTAAAAAGAATTGAAAGGACTGGTTTTGGAGAATTTGCTTTTTTTGATTGGAGATACTTAGAGCCAGGAGTATTAAATCCCGAATTTATTTTAAATGAAGAAAGATTTAAAAAGGCATCAATACTAGTTTCAGGTACAAATTTTGGTTCTGGTTCTTCAAGAGAACATGCGCCATGGGCTCTGCTTGATTATGGATTCAAAGTAATTATTGCTCCAAGTTTTGCAGATATATTTCGAAATAATTGCTTTCAGAATGGAATGCTATCAATTATTTTAGAAAAAAAAGAGGTTGATTATCTAATGGGAATGTCACTTTCAAATAAAGGTTATCAGTTGAATGTAGATCTTGAAAATGAAGTAATTTATGACGACAAAGAGTTTAAAGCGAACTTTAAAATTGACCCTTTCAGAAGGGAATCATTACTTAAAGGTCAAGATGAGATAGCAAGGACTCTTGATTCAGGCAGTTATATTGATAATTATGAAAATAATAGAATTGAAAGATGGTAAAAAATGAATTTTAAAATTGCTTTATTATCAGGAGATGGAATTGGTCCTGAAGTTACAAATGAGTCTTTAAAAATTTTAGATGCAGTATCAAAAAAATACGGACATAAATTTGAATATGACTATCAAGATGTGGGTGGGATTTCAATTGATAAGCACAACACTGCGATTACTGAAGAAGCATTGAGTAAATGTTTAGAAAGCCAGGCAGTATTATTTGGTTCTGTTGGTGGCCCCAAATGGGATGATCCGAATAGTGATGTAAGGCCTGAAGATGGAATTTTAAAATTACGTAAAGAATTAGATCTGTTTGCAAATATAAGACCTGCAAAAGTTTATCCTGCCCTTTCTAATTCAAGTCCGCTAAAAAAAGAAATATTAGAAAATGTTGATTTCATAATTATTAGAGAATTAACATCTGGATTATACTTTGGTGAACCAAAAAAAAGATGGGTAGAAAATGGAAAAAGATATGCAGTTGATACCCTTAGGTATGATGAAGATGAAGTTAGGAGGGTAGTTAGGGTTGGTTTTGAAATGGCAAAAAAACGTGAAAAAAAATTACATTCATTAGACAAGATGAATGTAATGGCTAGTTCAAGATTGTGGAGAGAAATAGCTGAAGAAGTTTCTAAAGAGTACCCGGAAGTAGATTTAATACATATGCTGGCAGATAATGCAGCAATGCAAATAATAACTAACCCATCTGACTTTGATGTGTTAGTCACTGAAAATACTTTTGGAGATATTTTGTCTGATGAGGCTGCTGTAATTGGCGGTTCAATGGGTATGCTTCCTTCCGCTAGCTTATCATCCATACCTGGGATAATAGAGGATAATTCCAAACCTGCTTTGTACGAACCTATTCATGGCTCAGCACCAGATATAGCTGGGAAAGGTATTGCAAATCCAATAGCTTCAATATTAAGTACTTCTATGATGCTGAAATGGTCTTTTGGTTTAGATAAAGAAGCTGAAGAAATTGAAAATGCTGTAAATACTTTAATTGATAATGGGGTCAGGACTAAAGATTTATCAGAAAATGATAATTTCTTAACAACAAGTCAAATGGGTGATGAAATTTACAAACTAATTAAATAATTATGAAATTTCAAAATTTATATATTCCAAAAAAAATAATAGGAGAAATAATTTCTCATGCATTAAATAATGACCCTAATGAAAGTTGTGGAATTTTGCAGGGTAAAGGCACGATGACAACAAAATTTCATAAACTTAAAAATGTTCATGAAGCTCCACAAAACAGATATACAATTGATCCTATTGAATTGATGAATACTGAGAAAATTTGTGATGATGAAGATGAGTCTATAATTGGGTTCATGCATTCACATACTCACACACAAGCATATCCTTCTGAAACAGATGTAAAAAATGCGCTCACATCTGGATATTTGGACCAAATATATGTAATTGTTTCATTAGTAGAAAAAGCAAGGCCAATAGTTAAAGCTTTTTCTATCAATAACCATGGAGAGATATCAGAAATATTTATTGATTTTGATGGGCCTAAATATATTAGTAGATAATATTTCTAGTTAGCCACCACTCCATAGAGTCAGAAAGAGCCATCCAGCTCGCTTCAATAATATTTGATGATGCACCCACAGTTGTCCATACTTGCTTATCATCTGCAGATTCAATAGATACGCGAACAATTGATTCAGTCGCTTCAGATTCATTTACAACCCGAACTTTATAGTCAGTTAATTTTACCTTGTCCACAAGAGGATAAAATTTTAATAGAGCTTCTCTTAAAGCTTTATCAAGTGCAGCTACGGGACCATTCCCGATTGATTTCTCTTCAATTTCATTTCCATTAACACTTAATTTAATAGATGCAGAGCATTGATTATTTTTATTTTCTTCAGAAGTTTGAAGTCTTACATCATACCCAATTAAATTAAATGGGCTTTGGATTAATTTCTTTTCTTTTTTAAATAATAACTCAAGTGACGCTGATGCAACTTCATAAGAAAATCCGTTATTTTCTTTTTCTTTTATAATTCTTATTAGTTTTTTTATATCATTTTCATTAAATTTACTCTCTATATTTAGTTCCTTCAATCTTGATACAACATTACTTCTGCCGGCTAATTCTGAAACAGTAATATTTGATGTATTTCCTATATCTTCAGGGTCCATATGCTGATAAGAATCTACATATTTATTTACTGCTGATGCATGCATGCCGCCTTTATGAGTAAAGGCCATATTTCCTACATATGGTGCATATGGAAATGGAGTCCTATTTACAGTGTCGGATACAAAATTAGAAACTTCAGTAAGTGTTTTTATTTTGTCTTTACTTAATAAAGAAATACCTTTTTTAAAATATAAATTTGCAATCAAGCTGATAAGGTTTGTATTGCCACATCTCTCACCATACCCATTTATTGTTCCTTGTATATGCCTAATACCATGATTATAAGCTTCTAAAGTACATGCCACAGCTGTATCCGTATCGTTATGGCAATGTATGCCTAGTTTTGAGGGGTCAATTAATTTTTTAACTTCATTTAATACTTTTTCTATATTTTCTGGGATCATTCCGCCATTTGTGTCACATAAAGTAACTATGTCAGCTCCAGACTCATAAGCTGCAATTAATGTTTTTAATGCATAATCTTTATCTGAATAAAATCCATCAAAAAAATGCTCAGCATCAAAAATAACTCTTCTATCTCTATTTGCTAAAAAACTTACAGTCTCTTCAATCATTTTTAAATTCTCATCAAGAGACGTTTCAAGAACTTTCAACACTTGCTTTGAAGATGATTTGCCCACTACAGCTATAACCTTTGCTTCTGAACTTAATAAAGCATTAACTATTGCATCTTCTTCTATATTTGAATCAGGTTTTCTTGTTGAACCAAAAGCACTTATATTTGAATTTCTAATATTCTCTTTTTGAATGAGCTTAAAATATTCATCATCTTTAGGATTTGAGCCGGCATAACCTCCCTCAATAGTATCAATCCCCAGTTCATCAAGCTTTAAAGTAATATTAATTTTATCTTTTAGAGACAGAGATATTCCAGACTGTTGCGCCCCATCTCTAAGTGTTGTGTCATATAATTCAATTTTCAATATTCGTTCCTACTAAATGAATGATTAATATATCATGCTAGGTAACTGTTAGACGAATTTTTTTGAATCTTTTAAATTCATTATCATTGGGCCTCCAATTAAAAATTGCCCAGTCCACTCATAAATCATTTTTTCATCTGTTGATTCATTTTTTTTAATTAAAGATTCGAAGGAATAGAATTTATCTTGAATATTATAATTTTCATCAAGAAAATAAATAACTCCTCCAGCCTCTTTTATTATTAAAAGTCCTGCGCCAAAATCCCATATACTTGCAGGGCCAAATAAACCAAACTTAATTACTCCTTTTGCTGCAAGAGCCATTTCATAAGCTACAGTGCCAATTACTCTTTTCTCGCCTTTTATAATTTTATTCCATGGTTTTATATTCCTGTTTTTATTTCCAAATAAAGTACTAAAAGAGGAGTAGGATGTTACCGATCCTTCTTCTAAATTAGATATATTATTTTCAGTTAGGTCTAATTTCAAACTTCCTATCCTTGATC
>JACETA010000053.1 GCA_013911545.1 Chloroflexota bacterium
GATTTAATAGAAAATGGTATTCTGCAAAGAAAAAGAATTTATTGGCTTCTTTTCCTATTATTGTAAATAAAGAATTGTCACCATATATTCCCGTCATATTATCTTTATCAATTTTTCAAACTCTTGAGAAATTTATTGACAATAATTCTGATTTAAAAATTAAATGGCCAAATGATATTTTATTAAATTCAAAAAAAATTAGTGGCATGATAATTGAAAGCAATATCCAAAAAAATGATGTTTTTATAAATTTTGGAGTAGGTATCAATATTAATTCAAATTTAAATGATTTATCTGGCAAGGGTTTTGATGCTACAAGTTTGCTAATTGAGCAAAATAAGAATTTTGATATAGATGAAATTCTTTATTTTTTAATTTTAAATATTTCTAATAATTTAAGTTATAGCAATGATAAATTTATTGAATGGAAAAAAAATTTATTTCTTCCAAAAAAAGAAATATTCTTAAATCAAAATAAAGATATTAAGTTCACTATTTCTGATGTTGATGAATTTGGTAATCTCATTGTTTATCGAAATGATAAGGAATTTAAATTATCTGCTGATGAAATAAGCTTTCAAGATTGAATTATTCTTATCATGACCTGAATAACAATTATTGCAACCAGTGGACTAAAATCAATCATATTTGATTTAGGTAAAATATTTTGAATGGGTTTTAGTATTGGGTCAGTAAATTTATACAATAATTGAACAAGTGTGTAGCTCCTAGAATTAGGTATCCAAGATGAAAGTGCTCTACCTACAATTCCCCACGACATTAGCTCTAAAAGATATATTGAGAATTCTCTAATCATTATTTAATTCCTTTGCTCTGTTGTATGCGGCTTTAATTCCGGAAATGATAGTTTCTTCGAAATTATTTTTTTTCATCACATTAAGTGCAGCTTCTGTTGTTCCGTTAGGAGATGTTACCTCTTTTTTTAAATCACTAAATTCTTTATTACTTAAATTAGCTAAAATAGCACTTCCCATAAAAGTCTTAACTATAAGATCATTAGATAATTTATCATCCATACCTATCTCTTTACATGATCTTTTCATAACTTCCATAAAGTAATATATATATCCAGGCCCACTACCACTTATAGCAGTTGCTTTATCAATTATATCCTCATTGTCTACTTTTATATGGTCACCTAAGGATTCTAGTATAGTTTCAATATTTAATTTTACTTCATTATTTATATTATTTTTTGAAAACCAAACAGAAATACCTTCTCCTAATTGGCCAGGAGTGTTCGGCATTATCCTTACAGAATTTTCAATGTTTAAACTGTTACATAATTTATCAGTGGTTATCCCGGCCATTATTGATAAAACTGTTTGTTTTTCAGAAATTTTATTCTTTAAATCATCTTGTAATAATTTGAAGGTTTGAGGTTTCACGCAAAGTATTATTATGTCTGATAATGAGAGAAAATCTTCAATCTGATTTTCAGAATTAGAAATATTTAAATCGAAATCAACTTTTAATTCATTTTTTCTTTCTAAATTGGATTCAGCCAGATATATATTGTGATTTGTAGAATGAGAAAGGCCTTTGATAAAGGCTTTACCCATTCTACCACCACCAATTACAAGTATGTTCAATTTAGCATTTGCTATATCCACATGAATAGCATTTTTGGCAACCTTCCTCATATACCATAGCTTCCGGGCATTCAGGACAAATGTCAGCTTGCAGTATATTAGTTACATCTTCTTGAGTAACTAATTTGCTGTCATCTACAACTTTAGCTTCAGTGCTTATTGATATTTGAGGTTCGTCTTTTGGTTGATAAATTTTTTCTAAAACGTTTGCTATTGCATCTGGAACAGACCTTATTAACTCACCTTCATTCCATGCAGGAACGTCAGTTATTCCTTTGAGTTGCTCAATTGATTCTCGAGGATCTAAACCAGACCTAAGTGTCAGTGAAACCATTCTTGATACTGCTTCGGCCATAGCTGAATCATTACCCCCTGCTTTACCTAATGCAGCAAAAAGCTCAAAAGGCTTGCCGTCTTCAGACATATTTACAGTTACATAAAGATTTCCTCTTCCAGTATAAACTCTTCTTGTTACACCAAATAATTC
This sequence comes from Chloroflexota bacterium, assembly GCA_013911545.1. Taxonomy (GTDB): domain Bacteria; phylum Chloroflexota; class Dehalococcoidia; order Lucifugimonadales; family Lucifugimonadaceae. The sequence continues at coordinate 2,101 of JACETA010000053.1, forward strand.
TGATGGCCGATCTTGAGCACTAACAAATGTTTTATTTTCTGCCAAAGATTCAGTTATGTTTTCATCTTCATTAGTCCCTGTTGTCAGAACTTCCTTGTCTCTACTACCTGCTCTGTAAACAGTAATACCTTTACATTTTAATTCCCATGCTAGCATGTAGGTTTCATCAATTTCTTCTTCTGTTGCTTCGTTTCTGAAGTTAATAGTTTTTGAAATTCCAGCGTCAACACTTTCTTGGAATGCTGCTTGCATTTTGACGTGATACTCTGGGTTGATGTCTGGCGCAGTTCTGAATACTTGTTTAACATCTTCAGGTACATCATCCCTGTCTTGTAGTGATCCACCGTTTGATAAGTGTTCAAGAAGATCTTCATTATAAAAATCTCTTTCTTTTGCAACATCTTCAAAGTTCTTGTCAACGTAATAGAGTGTCTTTCCTTCTAAGATATTGTGTTTTCTATATGCCAAAGAGAAAACTGGCTCTATTCCAGAAGAGCAACCCGCAATCATTGATATTGTACCAGTTGGAGCTACAGTTAATCTGCATGCATTTCTAATAGGTTTGTCGCCCGCAATCTGAGGCCTACTACCTTCCCAGCCTTCAAAAGGTCCTTTCTTTGCAGCTATTTCTTCAGACATTTTATCTGATTCTGTTTGAATAAAGCTCATTACATCTCTTCCAAGGTCAACTGCTTTTTTAGAGTCATAGCTAACTTTCATTTTGATCAACATGTCAGCAAAACCCATTACTCCAAGACCAATTTTTCTGCTAAGCTTATTTGCCCTCTTAATTTCGGGTATTGCATATTTATTAGCATCAATTGTGTTGTCTAAAAAATGTGTTGCTGTTCTAGTTGTTTTTCTTAATTTACCCCAATCAACTTCAGTATTGTTAGCATTTAAAAACTTAGATAGGTTAATAGAACCCAAATTACAAGATTCGTTTGGAAGAAGAGGCTGTTCACCACATGGATTTGTAGCTGTCATTTCTCCTAAATGACTTACAGGGCTTTTCCTGTTAACTTCATCAAGGAAAATTATTCCTGGCTCCCCATTTTTCCATGCTCCCTTAACTATTTTATTGAATAGTTTCCTCGCATCTTTTTTCCCAACCACTTCTTTTGATGTTGGGTCAATCATTTCAAATTCTTCATTATTTTTTACTGCCTTCATAAAAGCGTCAGTTGCACCAACAGATATGTTGAAATTATGAATTTCACCTTCTTGGGTTTTGCAGTCAATAAATTCTTCAATATCCGGATGATGAACATTCATTACAGCCATATTAGCTCCATCTCTTTTCCCGCCCTGCGTTACAAGTGTAGAAACAGAAGATAATAATTTGAGGGCTGCTATTGGCCCACAAGCTTTACCATGTGTTGTTTTGATTCTCGCTCCTTTTGGTCTTAGTTCTGAAAGTGCAAATCCTGTTCCGCCACCATATTTTTGTACCATTGCTGCATCATGTGCTGTTTTCATAATACCTTCCATGCTGTCTTCAAGTGGCAAAACGAAACAAGCTGACAAAGTACCAGCTTTTGTCCCTGCATTCATTAGTGTGGGTGAGTTGGCTAAAAAATCTAAACTGGAAAGCATTTGATAAAATTCTTCTGCTGTTTCATTGACTTCCTCTTTAGTTGCGCCATAAGCTTTGTCAGGTTTAGCAAGCGCATCTGCGACTCTTCTAAATAACCCATCAGCATTTTCAGCAAGATCACCATTATCGTCTTTGAGTAAATATCTATGTTCCAATACCACTTGAGCATTCTCGTTAATTTCAGCTGGTTTAAAGTCACTGATTATTTTGCTTTCTGTTTCATCTTTATTAAAAATACTTAATTCTTCATTTTCAAAATCTAGTGATGTTTGGGTTTTTTCTAGTTCATTATTTTCCATATAACTTATCCTCTTATTGTTTCTTTTTTGATAAATCGTTTAATTCATTTTCAAAATAGCTTAAATTTTTAAAGTCCTTGTAGACAGAAGCAAATCTTAAATAAGACACGTCATCAAGTTTCTTTAATTTATTTATAACTATTTCCCCGATTTTTTTACTTTCTACATTTGCTTGGTTCAACGAAAACACTTCTTTCCCAACATCGAATATTAGTTTGGATATTGCCAATTCTTTAATTGGTCTTTTAGTGCAAGCTATCCGGATGCTTTTTTCTATTTTTTCAATAGAAAAATCTTCCTTGGTCCAATCTCTCTTTACAACAGTGATAGAAGTAATATGTATTTTTTCGTGAGTAGTAAATCTTTCATTACAAGAAATGCACTCCCTTCTCCTTCTAATTGAATTAGAAGATTCTCGGGATTCAATAACTTTAGTACTGTTGTTGCATTCTGGGCAATTCATTATTCCTCAAACGCTAAATGTAGTGTTTGAAAGTATTATATACACTAAATGTAGCGTATTACAAGCCCCTATTGAGCAGAATTTCTCAGAAATGGAGGCAAGTCTAAATCTAGTTGTTCAGGTATAACTGAGCTACTCTCTGTTTCAGATCTTCTTGAATTATTATACATAAATTCAGATTCAGGAAATCCTGTCGCAATAACAGTAAGCCTTACCTCGTCTTTTAAAGATGGGTCAGAAGATTGTCCAAAAATAATATTTGCTTCGGGGTGCGCTTCTTTTGAAATTAATTCTGCTGCAGCTTTAACCTCTGTAGCTTTTAGCTTAAATTCTCCATCTTGAGGACCAACAATATTATATATAATACCTCTAGAGCCTTCTATGGAAGTTTCTAATAGTGGGCTCTGAATTGCATTTTGAGCAGCCTCAAGGGCTCTATTTTCACCAACTGCTTCTCCAATTCCCATCCATGCAGCTCCAGCATTTTTCATTATCGATTTAACATCAGCAAAATCTAAATTTATTTCTCCTGGAACAACAATAACTTCAGCAATAGACTGGACCCCTTGTCTTAATACATCATCTGCAAGCTTAAATCCTGCATCCATGGTTAAGTCATCATCGGCAATTAACATCAATCTGTCATTTGGAATAACCACCAAGGTGTCGCAGTGGTCCCTTAAAGTATTAATTCCTTCAATAGCCTGTTTTTGCCTTTTTGTTCCCTCAAAACCAAATGGCTTTGTTACAACACCGATTGTAAGTGCTCCTGATTCTTTTGCAATTTCAGCTATTACCGGCGCAGCTCCAGTTCCAGTTCCACCTCCCATGCCCGCAGCAACAAATACTAAATCAGAATTTTCTACTAATTCTCTCACTAAACTTCTACTTTCTTCAGCGCATTCTCTTCCTTTTGAAGGATCCCCGCCAACACCAAGACCTCTAGCAGTTTTTTCCCCTATCTTGATTGCCGTAGCCATTTCACTAGTATCAAGAGCTTGTGAATCAGTATTAAAAATCATGTATTCAACTTGTTCAATTTTATTTTTATACATTCTTTTAACTGCATTAGATCCACCGCCACCAACACCCAATACCTTTATGTTTGCGCTTGAATTATTTAAATTTTTATTTAAATCGTTAAGTATTGTCATTTTTTCT
>JACETA010000054.1 GCA_013911545.1 Chloroflexota bacterium
CCTTACAAACAAAACCAAGCTAAACATTTTATGATTGCAATCTGGAAAGGTATTTTTGGTAATTCCAATGAAATGGAAGATGGGGAAAAGTATGTAATCAATGAAATTAATAGACAAGAAAAGTTTGGATCTAATTTTTTAGACTTAAATGTTGATGAAATGTCTCATAAACTTGATATACAAATTACTGCAATGAAATGGCTAATTGATGTTTTTGAAAAAAATGCATCAGTTCCACCTAGCGTAGATTCATCAAACTCTGAAATTATCAAAGCTGGCCTCAAAGAATATTCTGGTAAACAAGGAAGACCAATGATCAATTCTATAGCCTTAGAAAGACTCGAAACTTTTGATTTAGCAAAAGAATATAATTCAAAAGTTATATTGACTGGAGCTAGTAAAGACGGGATGCCAAGCAACTCAGATGAAAGAGTAAATAATATAAATGAAATTATTAATCATGCTAAGAAAAATAATATTAACTTTGAAGATATCCATCTTGACCCATTAGTTTTCCCAATATCTGTAGATGGAGAATATGGTATTCATTTTTTCGATTCAATTTCTAAATTAAGAGAAATTTATGGTACAGAAATAAATATAAGTGGAGGATTGAGTAATGTTTCATTTGGCTTACCAAGAAGAAAATTAGTTAATGATGTATTTGTTAATATTTGCATTAACAGGGGGCTAGATAGTGGGATTATTGATCCGATTCAAATAAAAATAGATGAAATTAAAAATCTAGATGAGTCAACAAAGGATTATAAGATCGCTGAGGATATGTTAATGGGCAAAGATGATTTTTGTATGAACTATATTACATTTTGCAGGGAGAGTTAATTGATTAATATAAGGATTTTATATTGGAAAGAAATACCTGTTCAAATTGAATTTATTAAAGATAAAATTAAAAAATCAGCACAGCTAGATGAAAAATTCCAAATTGCTGTTGATTCAATTGCCATGAAAGACGGGTCATATGGATCTGATGATTATTTAGATTCTTGGGAATGGGTAGACAAAGATAAAGTAGATAAAATACTTGATGAAGATTTTATAGATAAATATATTTCTTTATTTAAATTTCCAAAAGATTTTATAAAAAAAATTAATAATGATATTGATAATGGTACTAGGTCTGGCCTTCCTGGCTCAATAGATGACTGGTTGATGAATAGATGAATTTTTTAGATGAAATTAAACATAGAGTTTTATTATCAGATGGTGCAACGGGAACTTTTTTGCAAACTAGAGGTCTTGAGCCTGGAGGTTGCCCTGAATTAATGAATGTTGAATACCCTGAAGCTGTTATTGAGATGGCTAAGGGTTATTTTGATTCTGGCTCCGATTTTGTTTTAACAAATACATTTGGAGGAAGTCCATTCATGCTAAAAAAATATGATTTTGAAGATAAAGTTGAGCACTTTAATTCTGAAGGCGCAAGGTTGGCTAAATCAGTTTGCCCAGAAGGTAAGTACGTGGTTGGTTCAATTGGGCCTACTGGAGAATTTATTGAACCTTTAGGTAATGTATCTGAAGATGAAATGTCTGACGGTTTTAAAAGGCAAATTAATGGCTTAATTGATGGTGGCGTAGATGCTATTATTTTTGAAACTCAAATGGCAATTGAAGAATTAGTTTTAGGGATAAAAACTGCTAAGGAAATTTCAAATATTCCTGTAATTGGAAGTATGGTATTTGATAAAGGTCCACGAGGTTTCTTTACAATGATGGGAGTGTCTCCTGAAAATGCTGCAAATCAAATTTTTGATGCTGGCGCTGATATTGTTGCAACAAATTGTGGTAATGGCTCTGAAAAAATGGTCGATTTAGCAAAAGAGCTTATGGAACATTCTAAATTGCCACTTATGGTTGTATCAAATGCAGGTATACCTAAATTAAAGAATAAGAAAGTAATTTATGACGAAACTCCCGAATATATGTGCGAAAATTTTCAAAAATTATTAGATGTTGGTGTTTCTATTTTAGGGGGTTGTTGTGGCACAACATTCAACCACATAAATAAATTTAGCAATCTTATAAATGAAAACAACCAATAAATTATATATAATATAATTATGAGGCCAATTGAGGTAATAAAAAAATATGGCAGGTGTATCGAACTGATTTCTATGGACCCATTTTTTAATAATGTTACTATTGGTCTTTTTTTTAAAGAACCGGCACTTACAGTTTACTCCTACAGCTCGAAGCCTGGACTTGATAAAAGGTTGAAAGATATTAGAGACAGAATAGTTGATGTGTCAGGGGCTGTTTCTTTAAAAGAGGATAATCAAGCTACATTTCCATGTTCTATGAAAGACGGATGTTGTTCTCCTCCCTTAAGATTTGTACTTAAAGAAGCAGTGATGAAAGATAGGCTAAATGACTTATCTGATGGTATTACCTGTAAAGATTTAAGATCAGATATGTTTTTAAAAATTGACCATTCAATTGTTGATGGTGTAAACAAATATACTGTATCTGGCGATGGTAATGCTCCAAAACCTGAAATAAGATATAGAGCTGTTGTTAATGGCCTACTTAAATATGGTGGTTTTGAAAAAATTGATAATTTTTCTTTTCAATTAAAATGCAATATGAGAAATGATAAATTGATAAATTTATTATTACCATTAGCTCGTAACATTAGTGCTACTGAAGAGTCTTTGGCAGCTGATGAATTAGCAGGTCAAATGACAACACAATCATTAGGTTTCGCGGCAAATTAAGATGATAGATACTAGTTTAAATATGAATTCTAAACAGCGTGTATTAAATGCTTTAAATGGAAAAAATGTTGATAGGCCACCTGTTTCTAACCCTACTAGTGTTGCCACAGTTGAATTAATGGATTATGTTGACGCTCCTTTTCCGGATGCTTGCAGAGATGCAAATTTAAATGCAAAATTAGCTATAACTGGATATACGGAGCTTGGATTTGATTCTATTGCACCTTATTTTTCTATTATTCAAGAGTCTTCTGCTCTTGGTTGTGAAATGCAGTGGGAACAAAAAGATAACTGGCCCACAGTAAGGATGGGGAATCCAATTTGGAAATCAAAAAATGACATAAAGATCCCGTCAGGATTTCTTGAGCATAGAGATAACATTGCTATAACTAAATCAATTAACATTCTCAAAGAGGAAGTTAAAGATGAAGTTGCAATTTTTGGAAAAACAATGGGGCCTTGGACACTTGCTTACCATGTCTTTGGAGTTGAGCCCTTTCTTTTAAATTCCATTGATGATCCTCAAGATACCAAAGATATGCTTAGAAAATTAATGGATATAACCATATTATTTGGTCAAGCTCAAATTGATGCAGGTGCTGACGCCCTAGTTATTCCTGATCATGCAACTGGTGATTTAGTAAGTGGTAAATATTATGATGATTTTTTATTGAACTTACATCAAGAACTTGTTGAGGAATTAAAAGTTCCATTAATTTTACATATTTGTGGAAGAACTGTTGACAGGATGCCATCTATTGCAAAAAGTGGAATGGCAGCATTTCATTTTGATTCTAAAAATTCACCTAAAGAAGCAATGGAGGCTGTAGGTGATGGTATAAGGTTAGTTGGTAATGTAAATAATCCAGAGACTTTGTATTCTAAAACTCCAAATGAAGTTAAGAGCGAAGTATATGAAGCGCTTGATGCAGGTGTTCAGCTTATTTCTACTGAATGCGCTATACCATTAAAAACTAAGATTGAAAACCTTATAGCTATTCCTGAATCTGTTAAAAGCTGGGTAAAAGAAAATATTTAATTTTCAAATTATGGAAATCTAAATTACAGATGTTATATAATATATTTTATGATAAAAAATGAAGGTTTAATTGAAGAGTTTAAGCATGTGACTGTTCCTGAAGAACAAGAGCATATAGAAGGATTATTTGCTAGTGGCGATGAGCTAATGCAAGATATTTCTTATAATTTAATTTCAGGAAATAACACAGAAGTTGGGATCCTTGTTAAAAAGGCACTTGATGAAGGCTATTCTGCAAATATTGTTCTAGATGACGGTTTGATTGCGGGTATGGCAATAGTAGGAATTAAATTTAGAGATAACATTATCTTTGTTCCAGAAGTATTAATTTCCGCAAGAGCTATGAAAGCTGGAATGGAACATATTGAGCCAATTCTTTCAGCTTCAGGTGTTGAGCCTATAGGTACTATAATAATGGGGACAGTTAAAGGTGACCTTCATGATATAGGTAAAAATTTATGTATCATGATGCTGCGTGGAGGTGGATTTAAAGTTCATGATTTAGGAGTAGATACGAAACCAGATGATTTTATTGATGCTGTTATGGAACACGAAGCAGCAATTGTTGGTATGTCAGCTTTGTTGACAACTACCATGCCAAATATGGGTACAACTATCGAGGCATTTGATGATGCAGGAATGAGAGAAGAAGTTAAAATTATGGTTGGTGGTGCTCCAGTTACACAAGAATTTGCTGATGAAATGGGTGCTGATGCATATGGAGCAAATGCTGTTGATTGTGTACAAAAAGCTAAAGATTTTTCTGTCCCAAAATAATGAATACTGAAAATTCATTAGATAAAGAAAAAGCTATTAAAAGTCTTGATAAATTATTTGATATTTTTAAAGATATTTCTTCTAATGCGGATGAAATTTTTAAGAAAAGATGCCCTTATAAAAATGCTAAAGCAAGATGCACAGCTAAATTTGAATGTAAAAATCAACATAATATAAAAAAATTTGGCGAAAGACCTGTTTGCACTGGTTCTGACCTTTTAGATTACCGTCCAGCATGGATTTCAAATAAAAAAATAACTTCTTGATTAGATTTTTATAATGAAAGGTTTTATATATTCTGATAACAAGAAAGCAAAATCATTAAAAGGTAAGTCACTTTTTGATTTTGCAGATACATTAAATATTAGAGTTCCTACTAGTTGTAGAAGGAATGGTGAGTGCCATGAATGCATAGTTCAGGTTTCTAATGGTCAGGATAATTTAGCTCTTAAAGACCAAAGTGAAGAATTTTTAACAAATGATTACAGATTAGCTTGTCAGGCAAAAATTAATATCGACACTGCAGATATTAAATTTAACGTATTAAGAAGGCAGCCAAAAATTTTAGAAGATTTTACTAAAAAAAAATTAGTTATTAATTCAAAAGTAATTATTAAAGACGATAAAGTTATTGATAAGAATAATAATATTACTCTTTCAGAAAAATTAACTTCTGTTTATGGAATAGCAGCTGATATTGGTACAACAACTGTTGCCTGCAGTCTAATAGATTTGACCTCCGGAAAAATTATAGGTATTTCTTCTTTTGAAAACCCGCAAAGATTTGGAGGAAGTGATACTTTAAATAGAATTTCATATGAAACAACAAAGTTCCCAGGCGAACTTAAATCAGTGATAATTTCAGGTTTAAATTTTGAAATAGGTGAATTATGTAAAAAATTTAAAATTCGCAGATCTCATATATATGAAATGATTATTGTTGGTAATACAACAATGAGAGATATTTTTTTTGGAATAGACGTTGCAGGTGTTGGCCAAAGGCCTTATAAATCGTTAACACAACTGGATCTTGAAGAAGGAAGGTCATCAAC
>JACETA010000055.1 GCA_013911545.1 Chloroflexota bacterium
ACGTATAAATTTTCATCATGCCACTGAAGCCCATTGGGCATTTCAATATTTGATTTTATTGGGTAAAATTCTACTTTTTTCACAATATCTTCTAAATAATTGTCTATAAATACTATATTACTTTGGTTATAAAGATTTATAATTACATTAATATTTATTTTTTATTTCATCAAATCAATTATTTAACGGAGATTCAATGGCTGAAGCAATAGAGAAGGTAAAAAAAGAAAGGGTGATGGTTTTTATAGATGGTAGCAATCTGTACCATGTTTTAAATCAGCACTTTTCAAGGAATGATATAAAATTTGGCAAATTTGCTGAAAAATTATCTGGCGAAAGAGAACTTGTCAGAACTTATTATTACAATATCAAACAAGCTCAAAGAGGCAGGGCGTCTGAAGATCAAGAAAAATTTCTTGCAGCTCTTTATGACATACCCTACCTAGAAGTTAAGCTTGGGATTGTGAAACAAAGAGGTGATGCTATGGTTGAAAAAGGTGTAGATATGATGATTGGGGTAGATATTTTAAAAAATGCCTATGAGGATCTGTATGATACAGCCATATTGGTGAGTGGAGATGGAGATTTTTATCCTGCCCTTCAAGCTGCGAAAGACCAAGGAAAGCATGTTGAAATAGCAGCTTTTGATTCTAATATCTCACCTGAAACTGCAAGAATTGCAGATTTACACATAAAGCTCAATAAAACATTTTTTTCAAATTTATGGATGACTAAGACTGATCAAAAAAATGCAGCTAAGTCTTATAATAAAGAAGAGGTGTCTGATGAACTTTCATCTCCTGAAGGTGAAAATAAAAAACCTAAAAGAAAAATACCTTCTAAAACTGTTGCACCAAAAAGAAGTTATAGCAGTAAATACAAACCTAAAACTAAAGTAAGCAGAAATAGTACTTCTTCAAGAAGAGAAGTGTCTCCTTCTACAGAACCTCCAACTCTAAATGGGTCTAAGTCTGGTGAAAAAAAAGGTTGGATTAAGAAGATATTTAGTTAACCAGTAACAGCACCTTTTGCGGCAGGTTGAACTAACTTTGTGTATTTACCTAAGACACCACTTTTAAACATTGGTTCAGGCTTAACAACATTCTTTAATCTATCCTTAATAGTTTCATTGTCTACTTTTAAATTTAATTCAAAAGTTTCTAGATCAATTTCTATAATATCACCTTTTTCAACTGCAGCTATTGGTCCGCCGACAGCTGCTTCTGGTCCTACGTGGCCAATCATTGGGCCATGCGAAGCTCCAGAAAACCTTCCATCTGTCATAAGAAAGACCTTGTCTCCTAAACCTTGACCAACAATAGCACTTGTTATCGACAGCATTTCTCTCATTCCAGGCCCGCCTTTAGGTCCTTCATATCTAATTACCACAAAGTCTCCAGCTTTAATTTGTTTTTTCTTCAAAGCTTCCATACACTCTTCTTCTTGATTAAAAACGTTTGCTGGTCCTGACCACTTCTTTCCGTAATTATGACCAGCAACTTTTAGTACAGCTCCATCGGGTGCAAGGTTCCCATGTAATATTACTAATCCTCCGGATGGGCTAATTGGGTTATCAATTTTCCTTACAACATCATTTTCTTTGCCAGCATCTTCAATATTTTCAAGGTTCTCTCTAACAGTTTTTCCAGTAACGGTTATACAGTCACCATGAATTAACCCTAATTCCAGCAACCTTTTCATTACAAGAGGCACACCACCAACATTATCTAAATCATACATAAGATATTTCCCTGCAGGTTTCATGTCTGCTAAGTGAGGAGTCCTCATTGATATATCGTGAATATCTTCAAGTGTAAGACTGATTCCAGCTTCATAGGCTATTGCAGGCAAATGAAGACAAGTATTGGTTGAGCCTCCCATAGCAGTGACAACAGTTACTGCATTTTCAAAAGCTTCTTTAGTTAAAATATCAGAAGGCTTTATATCTTTTCTAAGTAAATTTAAAACTGCTTCGCCAGCTAACCTACTTGAAGCATTTTTTCTTTGATCCACCGCTGGCTCTGATGCTGAACCGGGCAAACTCAATCCTAATGCCTCGCCTACTGATGACATTGTATTAGCTGTAAACATACCTCCGCATGATCCAGGCCCAGGGCAAGCTCGAGATTCTATTTGATATAATTCGTTGTCGTCAATTTCACCACTTTGATGTTTTCCAACTGCCTCAAAAACATCTTGAATCTGTATTGTTTTCCCATTTAAGTTACCTGGTAATATTGATCCTCCGTAAATAAACACTGACGGAACATTAAGTCTTGCTATTGCCATCATTGCGCCCGGCAAGCTTTTATCGCACCCAGCTACAGCAACTAAACCATCAAATCTTTCAGCAAAAACTACTGTTTCAATTGAATCGGCTATCACTTCTCTGCTAACTAAAGAGCCTCTCATACCAATATGCCCCATAGATATAGCATCGCTTACAGTAATCGTGCCAAATACAAATGGCGTCCCTTCAGCTGCAAATACTCCTCTTTTTACTTGTTCTACTAATGGTTCAATTCCTGCATTGCATGGAGTTACTTCATTGTGTGTGGAAGCTATACCTACAAATGGAGCATTAATATTATCATCCGTAAGGCCCATAGCTTTCATCATAGATCTATGAGGAGCTCTTGCTGCACCTTCAGTTGTCTGCCAGCTCCTATGTTTCCCAATTGCACGTTTTTGCTCTCTTTTAGTAGCCATATTTTCTCCTTAACTCAATGCATTTCAATCCAAGAACTCTTACATCATCTTGAATTTCTTCAATATTTGAATTTAAATTAACATTTCCTTTTAATTTATTTTCATCAGCCCAAAACCACCCAAATTTTAAATTTTGAGTATTTAAGGCTTTTGAAAAATATATCATATCTATATGAATATGTTCACCATTTTTTGGGTCATTTATCTTCTCTAATAGTATTGTATAAGGAGGGGCAATTTCTTCAACGTTATCAAAATTTCTATTTTTCCTTTCTAGGTTATAATCAAGAAACTCAACATTTAATCCAGTTTCTTCAAAAGTTTCTCTTAATGCAGCATCAATTGGAGTTTCATTTTTTTCAATGTGACCTCCAGGAGGCAACCATGTTTTTACTTTTTTGTGCCAATGCAAGAGAACTTTGTTTTCTTTAGGGTGCAAAACAAATGTAGTTGCAGTGAAATGCCTTTCCATCAGTACCATAGATTTTTATCAACAATATTAATTAAATCTTTCCCTTCCTTAAAATTGATACAATTATTTTTTATGATTTCGTATCTTCTTTCATTGAGATATGGGACATCATACGCTGCGACATGAGGAGTAAGAATTACATTTTTTAATCCCCATAATTGATGGTTTTTTGGTAAAGGCTCTGTTTCAAAAACATCTAAGCCGGCCCCGCTAATTAACTTATTTTTAATTGCTAAAACAAGATCATCTAATACGGTTGTCTTTCCTCTGCCAATATTTATAAAAAAACCAGATTTTTTCATTTTTGAAAAAAAATTATAATCAAAAATCTTTTCTGTATTTGGAGTATGGGGTATTGTTGCAATTATAAAATCAGAATCGCCTACATAATCCATCATTTTATTAGGTTTTATTAATTTTGAAAGATAATCTGGTTTGTCTAATCTTCTTTCATCAACCCCAATAACTTCTGCACCAAAAGCGCTACATAGCCTTGATGTTTCTTCGCCAATCCCGCCTACACCAATAATAAGGATTTTTGCTTCAGGTAAATACCTTGTTGAACCCAAATCTGACTTAATAGGACTCCATTTATTTTGAGCCTGCTGACTTATATATATATTCAAACTTTTTGAAAATGACAATATCATTGCCATTATGTGGTGAGATATATGATCGTTATATATTCCTCTAAAATTAGTTACCACTAATGGATGTTTTATTAGCTCATCAAAATAAAAGTCTGGCGGAGGCGCTGCTTGAGGAGCTTGAAGCCATTTAATATTTTCACAATAATCTATCAAGTCTTCGGATATGACCCCATATGCAGCATTTGATTTAGCTAATGATTCTTTTGCCTGTTCTAAATTCTGAGGTATATAAACATTAATAAAATCTAATGTATCTTTTAATCTCTGACACCAATTATTTATTAACTCATTATTTGTATACTCATCCTTAGTTGATGGAAGGAAAGTTATATTTACTTTGTTCATAAAGATTCAGTTTTTAGTTCTAAAGATATTTTTTTGAACCAATCTACAACCTCTTTATGTAAAGGTATACCTGAAGTCATCCTTTTTTCTTCTTCAATACTTTCTAGATATCCAGCATAAATAACTTTTTTTCCTTCTGAGTTAGAAGGCAAATCTAGCATGCTCTGAAGATATCTATCCATTAATTCTTTAAATTCCTTTGTATCTATGAAAGCATTAATATCATAAGCAGCTAAGAAGTGACCTTGATTTTTATAATCCCCCGTTGGTGCAGTTCTAGTGCCGTTTAGTATTCCGGCTAATATATCAACAACCACAGCCATTGAATACCCTTTGTGCGATCCTATCTCTCTTGTTGCGCCAAAAGGTAGTAAATCAACTGAACTTGAGATATAACCCTTGTTGTATCGATTCTCTAAATTCTTTGATTCATCTTCATTGTCTAATTCATTTATATTTATTTCTTCCATTATTGGGTTACCGTTCTTGTCAGCAATCCATCCTTTAGATAAAGGAATATCTAGTCTTGATGCAAGTACTATTTTGTTTCCAGCAACTGAAGTCATTGCAGCGTCAAAGACAAAGTCAGGCAATTTATCCGCAGGAGCTGAATAGGATATAGGATTTGTTCCTAATGCCCTTACTGAAGAATATGTAGGCACCATTCTTGGTGAACAGGCGGCCATAGTTGTGCCAATCATGTCATTCTGGGAGGCTATCATCGAATGATAAGCAAGCATGCCTAAGTGTCCACAATTATTCATGGTCACTATCCCCGCCCCTGTTTTTTTAGCTTTTTCAACAGCTATTTCCATCGCTTGAGGAGCAACAACTATTCCTAAGCCATTGTCAGAATTTATGGTTGCGCATGAAGGAGTTTCTTTTACGACTTTCCAGTTCGGTTTAGGATTGAGGCTATTAGATTTAAATGCCCCCAAATATGCTCTCAACATATTAGATACGCCATGACTTTCAACTCCTCTTAGGTCTGCTTTTATCAATGCATCGGTTGCAATAGTTGCGTCTTTGTCAGAAAGGCTTTGAGTCATTAAAATTTGTTTGGTCACTGACCTTAATTTTTTTTCTTCGACACGAATGATATCTTTTTCAGCAACATGAAACTTCTCAAGCATTACCCAATTCCTCCTAGCGAGTCATTAATTTCAATAGAAAGTTCACTGCAAATATCTTTAAACCAATTAGTTACTTCAGGGTGAAGGGGTATGCCTTTCTCCATCCTTTCTTTAGTAGTCTCATCTTCCATCAACCCAGCATATAAAACTCTTTTTTGACCTTTTACAGGTGGAAGATCTTCAAGAATTTGTAAATATTCATCCATCATTTCTTTAAATTTATTTAAATCTGTGAATGCCTCAATTGAGTATGCTGCAACAAAATGATTTTGATGTTGCC
>JACETA010000056.1 GCA_013911545.1 Chloroflexota bacterium
ATACTAGACCTCTTAAAGTTTTTTTCAATAATGTAAGACAGCATTTTCCTAATATGATTTGGCTCAATAGATTTTATGGGAGATAAATCATTTTCTTTTAAATATTCAAAATATTCGATTAAATCCCTGAAGTAATTTTTTGTTGTATTATTCGAAAGAGATTTAGAATTTAGGTAATCTAAATATTGATTTAAGGTATATTTCAATTTTTTGTCATTAAAGACATTTTCAAGTTTTAGTGGTATCACATTTTTTTTCATAATTATAAACACTCTAATTAATTTTTGAAGTAATTACTATTAATAATTAGATAAATTTTTATAATTTATGAGAAAAATTTATCAGGAGCTTGTAGCATATTTTCTTTTAAATCATTCAACGCCTTCTCTCTTTTTCTTCCTTTTCCTGCCCATGCATCTATGTTACCTAATATAGAAATTTCTTTGTCATTGTTTGGGCATGCTAAAAAATATTTTCCATCCTTTTTTCTTCTAACTGCCCGCATTAAATAGTCTCCATTATTCTTATCTGTTTCTCTTATAATTTCTTCTTTGGTTGCAATTAGAAGTGGAGAGTCGTTTTCATTAAAATCTTCTCCAGTTCTTATATTGATAGCAGGACTTTTTTTTGAACATAGAATAGTTGTAGGGATAAGATTGTAGGGGTGCATTTCTCCAGAAGTTACCAAAAAGTCTTTTAATGTATCAGGGTCATATGGATTCCAATCATCATTATTTGATTTATTTACCATTTTTTCAACAGGATCAAGTAAAGATTTATAAAAATCCTCTGTGAATTTTCTTCTATCTAATCCTCCATTAGAAATTTTATCTAAGTCATCTTCCATTTTTTTTGTAAAATCATAATTCATAAAATTATCTTTGAAAAAATAACTTAATGATTTTGATATTGCATATCCCAACGGAGAGCCCCAAACAGCTCTATTGATATTAAAAACATATGTCCTGTTGGTTATTAAACTGATTGTAGATGCATATGTACTTGGTCTGCCTATGCCAATTTCTTCCATTTTCTTAATTAATGACGCCTGGCTGTACCTTCCGGGCCCTCTAGTAAATTTCTGTTCCTTTTCTATTTCTTCAAGCTCCACAGTTTGGTTTTCAGATAAATCTGGCAACTCAGTGTATTTCTCATTTGATTTAATTAATTTTTTAAAGCCATCAAAAACTAATTTATCTGCATCAGATTTAAATTTGTATCCATCTTCTCCAGTTGAAGAAGAAGTTATTATAGTAGTTTTTTCAGTCAGGCTATTTGTCATCTGACTTGCAACTGTCCTATTCCAGATAAGTTCATAAAGTTTAAATTGGTAATCATTGAGAGAATTTTTTATAGATTCGGGCGTTCTTGATATCGAGGTAGGTCTAATTGCTTCATGAGCCTCTTGGGCATTAGCTATGTTGGCAGCAAATTTTCTTCTTTCAAAGTATTTATCACCATAAGAATTCAATATTTGTTTTTCTACGCCTTTCATTGCTTCATTGGATAAAGTAGGCGAATCTGTTCTCATATAAGTTATTAATCCTTCCTGGCCATCAATCCCTTCAAATAATTCTTGAGCATTTCTCATAGTATTGGAAGGACTCATACTTAATCTATTTGAAGCATCCTGTTGTAAGCTGCTTGTAGTATAAGGAGCTGAAGGTTTTGATTGCCTTTTAGACACTTTTATTGATTCGATACTAAATTTACTATCTTTTATTTTATCCTCTATATTTTTTGCTTCCTCAGCATTTTTAATATTAAATTCTTTTGTTGGTTTATTAGGTAATTTAAATAGTTGAGATATATATTTTTTTGAATCTGATGAAAATTCTGCATTTATATTCCAGAATTCTTCAGGTATAAAGGCGTTAATCTCATCTTCTCTGTCTGTAACTAAATTCAAAGTTGGTGATTGAACTCTTCCTGCTGATAGGGGTGCTAGCCTAAGAAAAGAATTTAACTTTTTGCTAACAATAAAACCTGCTATTCTGTCCAAAATTCTTCTAGCTATAAATGCATCTACCATAGGCATGTTAATTTCACCGGCATCTTCCATAGATTTTTTGACTGCGGCTTCAGTCACTTCATGAAAAGTAGACCTTTTTATTTTTTTTTCTGAAATACCACTTTCTAATAAAATTTGTTGAACATGATAACCAATACCCTCTCCTTCTCGATCAGGGTCAGTCGCTATATATATTTGATCTGCTTTTTTAGCTTCTTTTTTTATGCCATCAATAATTTTTGCAGAGCCATAAACAGTTTTCCAATCTGGATCAAAATTTTTATCTACTCCTTGCACTGGCCAGCCTTCCTGCCTTTGATCTTTTGTTAGATAATCCTTAGAAAGCTCTAAAAAATGACCTTTTGTAGATAAAACTTTAGTGTTATTTAAAATTTTAGTTAATGTTTTAGCCTTTGTCGGCGATTCTACAATTACTAAATTACTCAATTTTTCTCCTTATTCAACATTTTCAGTCAAATTTAAAATATTTTTTAATAAATTGTCATACTCCTTGTAGGAGTTGACTATTATTAGATAAGAGGCATCCAAAAAAAGAATTTACACTAATATTAATTTTAAATCCATATTATTTTTGGCGGAGAGAGGGGGATTCGAACCCCCGGTCCCAATATTATTGGAACACGAGCTTTCCAGGCCCGCCTATTAAACCACTCTAGCATCTCTCCATTTTATTAGTTTATAAAAAATGTTATTCTACCCCTCTAAATAAATTTATGAATAAACTAGAAGAAGAAAAATTTAAATCTGCTGGGATAGATATTGTTGATCCAGTAACTACATATATTGATCCTACAGTAAAACTTATTGGTAATAATATTATAGTAAATCCTAATACCCACATCAAAGGTAATACAAAAATAAGTTCTAATTGCACTATTGGACCAAACAGTTTTTTGATTAATGCTGTCATAAATAAAAATTCTAAAGTTATATTTTCTTTCATTGAAAATAGTTTGGTTGGAGAAAATTGCGAAATTGGTCCATATTCTAGGGTTAGAAATAAATCATCTTTAGAAAAAAATGTGAGAATAGGTAATTTTGCCGAGATTAAAAATAGTTCGATAGGTAAAAATTCAAGAATAAATCATTATTGTTACCTTGGAGACGCCGTTATTGGATCTGATGTCAATATTGGCGCAGGTGTTGTTACATGTAATTACAACGGTAGAATAAAATCCCCAACTAAAATTGGTGATAATTGTTTTATAGGTTCAGCAACTATGCTTATAGCTCCAATTAAAATTGGAAATAACTCTACAACTGGCGCTAGCTCTGTTGTAACAAGAGACGTAGATAATTTTGTTACGGTAGTTGGCAATCCGGCAAAAATATTGGATAATTCTAAAAATCAATGAATGAAATAGATGAACCAGGTCCGTCGAGGATCCTAAAACTTAATAAATTAGGTCTTAAAATAAAATGATTTTAGCAATTATTTTATTCTTAATATTAGTGCAGTTTCTTATATTTTCTTCTTATGAATTTTTAAATAATTTACCTGTTAGATCATTACTGATTCCCGAGACAGATGATGTTGAAGAATCTGCTAGAAATGCTAAAGAAGTTAATAAAATTCTTTCTTATTTAAGAGTCTTTATTCTATTGTTAACTGTCTTAACAACATCATTATTGCATTTACTTTATTCTGAATACATTAGTTCAAATCAGATTTTGATAATTACATTAAGCTCAATTACTTCAATTTTATATTTATTTTTACTTAATTTATTCTTTAAATTAATCCCAGATATATTTTTAGAGAAATTTATTTTTATATCAAAAATTATTAAGGCATTATCCTCAAAATTTGTTTTTCTTAATGGAAATTCCAACTTCAATGATGAGCACAAAAATGGGTCTGATGAGATAGAAGTTTTTGAGGCAGCAGGCTTATCTGTCGATAATGAAGAAATGGAGATGATAAAAGGTATTTTAAAAATGGATGTTGTTAAGGTCAGAGAAATAATGAAGCCAAGAGTAGATTTAGTTGCAATTGAGAAAAATTCTAAATTAAATAATCTTACTCAATTAATTTCAGATAGTGGATATTCCAAGATACCTGTTATAGGTGAATCAATAGATGATGTAAAAGGGATTGTGTATGCCAAAGATACACTCAAGATGCATTTAAATACTGACAAATCGCTGACTATTTCTGAAATAATGAGACCTGCAATTTTTGTTCCTGAGTCACAAAATTTAGAGCAATTACTTTCAGAATTTCAAGATAAAAGAACTAGGATTGCTATTGTTATAGATGAGCATGGTGGTATATCAGGTTTAGTAACTGTTACAGACCTGATTGAAGAAATTGTCGGAGAACTTGTTGATGAATTTGATGAAGCTGAAAATATTTTCTACAGAATAAACCCTAATAATCTTATTGTTGATGCAAAAGTATCAATTTCTGATCTTAATGATGAAATAGGTTCCTCAATTCAAATTAATGGTTACGACACCATTGGTGGTCTTGTCTATAAAGAGCTAGGAAAAATGCCAGTTGTTGGCGATAGGGTAAGCTTTGAGGGAATTGAAATTGTTGTCCAATCTACTATTGGAAGAAGAATTGGGAAATTAAGAATTAGGACAAAATAAAAAAGGAACGAAATTCCGTTCCTTTTTTATTATCTTATTATTATCTGTAAGAATAAAAAGTTATTATGGAGCCTGCTGTAATGCAGATGCGCCACCTATAACAATTACTCCCATAGCATCATTAGCTTCAAGTAAGTGAGCTCCTGACGGAAGCCCAAGAACACTGATAGAAACTGAGAATGCACCACCAGCATTGGCAGTAGCAGTTCCAATCTCAATTGCTCCAGCAGCAGTAAGCGTTATTGCTTCTCCGCTATCGAAACCAGCACCAGATATAACTGCACTAGTACCTGAAACGTCAGCTACTACTACACCAGATGCACCTGCACCATCTTTACCAGGTATACCCTGTTTTCCAGCCATTCCTGGCGAACCATCTTTACCAGCCGATCCTTGCGGTCCAGCAGGTCCAGCAGGTCCTTGCGGTCCTTCAGGCCCTTGAATTCCAGAAATTCCTTGAATACCTTGAATACCTTGTGTTCCTTGATCACCTGTGCCACCGGCACAAGCGATAAGACTAATCATTGCTATTGTTGATATTGTAATGAGAAGACCTTTTTTCATTTGGCCTGTCCTCCCTATCGTTATTGTTTAAATTTCAAATTATTTTTTTATTGTCTCACTTTTAACATAAAACTGAAACAATATAAAAAAGCTAATGCTTTAAAAAATTATTCTATGCAATGTTAGACTTGCTCAAACTAAGATGTCAAGTATTTTTATTGTTAAAATGGCTAAATTTTTAAATTTTGTAAAAGATTGATAGTATTTCATATCGTTGATAATTAAATTAACTTTAAAGTTATATAATTATATTAAGAATAAAAAATAAAAAATTATTAATATCAATTTTTCGTTTTAAAAAATTATAGAATTAAGAATTAAAATAAATTTA
>JACETA010000057.1 GCA_013911545.1 Chloroflexota bacterium
CTAAATATTTTATAACCATTAATTTCTTCTTTATTGTTTTGATCGTTATTAGTTATATAAATAAAAATTTCACATTTATTACTAATTTTATTATTTAAAAATTTTATTATTCTTTTTAAATAAACCTTATTACAATTTTCATACAGGATTGTAATTACAATCCTATCCATATTTTTTAATAACGGTATAAATTCTTTTGCTTTATCAATATTAAAAAAATCTGGTATTTCTACTATTTTAATTTCCCTAATATTGTCTTTTATTTGGGCAATAAACGGCTCAATAGTTGTGAATACATAACTTGCTTCTTTAGTTTTTGATCCTGTTAATTTATTTATAAGCCAAGATTTTCCACTGTTTGATTCACCAATAATTGCAACTTTAGGTAAATTTTTAGAAAAAACTTTTATATTTATTTTTATACCTAATTGTCCTGCTTCAGCTAATAATGGTTCTTGGTTTATTGATGATTTAAATTTAACATTCCCTTTTCCTCTTTCACCGCCTTTTAAAAATATAATCTTTTTGTCCAGAATTAATTTTTCCCCATTGTCTGTTTGTATTTCACAATTCATAGGTAATATTATTTCTAGGTTTTCACCCTTTTTACCATTTTTGTTTTTTTTACCACCTGGTTCACCATTATTAGCTGCAAAAACCTGATCATCGTAGAAATTTCTTAAGTCATATTCATTTTTGTCTGGTATTAGAATTACATCTCCTCCATCTCCTCCATCTCCTCCATCAGGACCTCCCCTAGAAACAAATTTTTCTTTACGAAAAGACACACAACCATCCCCCCCATTTCCAGATATTAATGTTATTTTTAATTCATTTTTCATTTTTTTAAGTAATAATAATAATAATAGTGTTAATTGTGTTACTTATGTTAATTAAACTCAAATTAAATAATAGTAAATATTAGGAATGATTATAAAAATTGAAAATTGTTATTTAAAATTGGAACTTTTTTTTATTAAGTTTAATTAACATTAATTAACAATAGGAATGTTAATTAATTTTTAGAGAATTACGTACTAACTGAAGATTATGCCTTATTTTAAAATTACTTTTTAATTCCTTTTCGATGTATTTTACTCCATTAATAATTGATGAATGGTTTTTATTTAATAATGACCCAGAAGCAGTTGTTGTTAAGCTTAAATCTCTATTTAAAATAAAACACGAAAGCCTCCTGGCAATAACAATATTTTCTGCCCTACCTTTACCTTTTATCTCATCTTCTGACACACCAAGAGCCTTTGAGACAGCAGGAATAACATCTGTGGGATCAGGTTTATTTTGTAATTTAATTTCATCAAACCCAATTATCATAGACTTTGCGACATCAATAGTTATCTCTTGATTTGTTAGAGATATCATTGCTTTAAGTCTATTTACTATTGACTCAATTTGACGAATATTAACCTGACATAAATTTGCTATGTAATCTATTATGTCCTTAGGTATATTTAAATTAAGCTGGCTTAATTTATGTTCAATAATTGCAACTTTTGTTTCAAAATCAGGAGGCTGAATATCAACTACTAAGCCAGACTGAAATCGACTTATTAACCGAGATTCAAGATCTACTAATTTCAATGGGTCATCACCAGCTATTATTATTTTTTTCCCTTTTAAAAAAAGGTCATTAAAAGTATGAAAAAAACCTTCTTGAGTTTGTGTTTTTCCACCCAAAAACTGAATATCATCTATGATAAGAGCATCACAATTTCTATATTTTTTTCGAAATTCCTCAGTTTTTCTTTCTTTAATTGATTTTATATATTCATTTGTAAAACGTTCAGAAGAAATATAAATGGAATTTCTATTATTTTTAGAAAGATGCTTATGAATAGAAAGCAATAAGTGGGTTTTTCCTAAACCAACATTCGAGTAAATATATAAAGGATTAAAATCATTTTCATCAAAATCAGCAACTTGCTTACTAGCCGCAAAAGCAAGTTCATTAGATGACCCAACAATAAAATTATTAAAAGTATATTTATGAAATTTTTGTTCTTGTTTATTAAATGAAGCGTAATGCTTATTAGGTGAAGAACCTATAATTTTTAAGCTTATCCTAGAGCCAAAACTTTCATTTATTGCATTTAAAATATGGTCATAAAATTTTTTAATTACAGCATCTTTTTTAAAAGAATTTTCAATAGAAATCGTTATTTCATCATCATTTAAACATATCGGTTTAATATCTTTAAACAATAAATTGAAGCTGTTAGTGTTTATTTCATCGCTTAAAATTTTAAGCGACTTTTCCCATAGTACGTCAACTTTCATAAACACCCTTTCTACACTAAAATTTGACAAAGTAAATCCAAGGATAGGATGCTAAATGTCAAATTTAGAAGACTCTAAATTAAAATACTTAATTGAATTATTTATATGTTTATCATTAAATATTTTATGTATATTACATTACATATAACAGCATAATATAGGCAAGAGTTTTTTAAATAAATTTCCCAGAATTTTGTGGGAAAAACACAAATTTGCTGTTCTTTTTTTCACAGCCTAGTTTAAAAGAACAAACGTTCTTTTTGGTGTATCATAAAAAAAATGAAAATCATTTATTTTGGTACAGATAATAATTCAAAACTTGTTCTTGAAGATTTAAATAATTCAGCAAATGATGTTGAACTTGTTATAACGTCCCCAGACTCAATTAAGTCCAGAGGAAACTTAAAATCCCCTTCACCGGTTAAAACTTACTGTATTGAAAACAAACTAAATTTTATTGAGAAAATTCCTGATCAAGAATTAATTGAATCTATAAATTCAGATATAATAATTGTTGCTTCATATGGACAAATCATCCCTGATAATATCCTTAATTCTTCTTTTTATGGGGCTATAAACCTTCATCCTTCTCTTTTGCCAAAATATAGAGGCCCCTCTCCTGTTCAAGCAACTATTATTAATAATGAAAAAATCACCGGAACTACAATAATTTTATTAAATAAGGAAGTGGATGGGGGGCCAATAATCCTTCAAGAAAAATATAAAGTCAATGGAGATGAATATTTGACTGAATTAACTACAAAGCTGTTTAAAATAGGATCAAAAAATATAAAAAAAATATTAGATAATCCAAAATTAATTTCAAAAGCAGAAACCCAAAAAGAAAAAGACGCAACATATACAAAGAAAATAAATAAATCTGATGGTCATATTAACTGGAATGAAGGCGGTACAAAAATTATACAACTTATTAAAGCTCTTTCCGAGAATCCAGGTACATATTCTAATTTAGACAATAAAAAAATTAAAATTTTTAAAGCAAGATTTTCAGAGGAAAAAAATCAAATTAATAACCCAGGCACACTTGGCCAAAATGAGGATGGCGAGTTATACGTATCAATATACGACGGGAGAATAATAATTGAAGAGGTACAACTAGAAGGAAAAAATAAAATAAATGGGCCAGATTTTATAAGGGGGCACCAAATTTTCCATAAATTAAATGATAAAAAGGTTTTTAAAAAATTAAGCTGAAGGCTTAATTACAGTTATTTCTCTTCTTGCCAAATGACCTCTTATTGTAGGCATGTTTTCTTTCCACCAATCGCTACCGTAAAATTCTTCTTCCTTTTTCTTTAAGTCTTGCATGTCTTCATAAGTTCTTATCCAAATAAACCTTTCGCTTTCCTCGTCCGTCCAAGCAGATTGTATTCCCATTCCAAATTCAAGGGTTTTTGGTGCAATAACTTCATGAAAAAGTTTTAACCAGCTATCCATCATGCCTTTGTTAATTGTATATGTTCTTAATTGACCGATCATTGATTTACCTTTGTCTAATTTTCTGTAATTATATTAAATATATATTGACAAAAGAACAACCAAAGAAGGTAGTTATGAAAATTATCAAAGTAGAATTAAGAGAAGTAAACGGAACACTTAAAACAGAAAAAACTTTTTGGGAAGAAAGACTTGTTAGGCCAATTGATATTTATCCTGAATACAGATCCGACAGTTTTAATGAAGCAAAATGGGGGTCTGCAGAAAAAAAAAGCAACTACCCTATCTCAGCCGTATTTGTTGAAATAATCACTGATAACGGATTAAAAGGCATAGGGGGCCCAATTGACCATAGCCAAGCACATATAATTAAAGAGCAGCTTTCTCATCTTTTAATAAATAAAGACCCGCTAGCTATTGAAAGGTTATGGGACCAAATGCACAGGTTCCAAGTACATGGAAGACAAGGAACTCCAATGATTGCTTTAAGTGCAGTAGATTGTGCCCTTTGGGACCTAAAAGGAAAATATTACAACGAGCCTGCATATAAAATAATTGGTGGGCCAACAAGAAATAAAATTCCCGCATATGCAAGTATGCTAGGTTTTGCAGTTGAAGACCTAGGCCTAGTTAAAGAAAGGGCCACAGAGTTCAAAGAAAAAGGCTACAAAGCACAAAAGTGGTTTTTTAGGCATGGACCAATGAGCGGAACTGATGGGTTTAAAAAGAATATTTCGATGGTAAAAACTCTAAGAGAAGTGCTGGGGGAAGATTATGACATTATGCTTGATTGTTGGCAAAGCTGGGATCTAAATTATGCGGTAAAAGTAACGTCTTATATAGAAGAGTACCAGCCAAGATGGCTTGAAGAGGTTGCAATGCCCGACAGAATAGACACTTATAGACAATTAAGGCAAAGGACAAATATTCCATTATCTGGGGCAGAACATGAATATACTAGGTGGGGGTTTAAAAGATTTGTTGACCAAGAGGCCTTGGATATTTTACAGCCGGATATATATTGGGCCGGGGGTCTATCAGAAACCTTAAAGATCGCTAATTATGCTTCTGTCCATGATTTAATAACTATTCCTCATGGACACTCTTCAAAGGCAGGTATTAACTTTTCTGTTACACAGTCTCCTATACACACCCCTTATCAAGAATATTTGGAAAAATGGAATACCATACATCAATTTTTCTTAAAAAATCCTATTATTCCTGAAAATGGATATATATATTTGCCTAAAGAAAATGGGTTAGGAATGGAATATGATGAACAAAAAATTGAAAGCCAAAAAATTCTTTAAGCAGAGGACCTTGACCTCCTAAAACGATAAGATCTTTTTTTTGGTTGATAACTTCGCTCAGAAACCCGCTCAGGGAAAGAAAATCTTTTAATTGTGGGCTTCGAAACTTTATCAGATTTTTTTACTTTTAAGCTTTTTTGTTTGCCTTTCGAAGGAATAATTCCAGACTCGTTTTTTAAATATAAACCTGTAAAAGAGGAACCGTTGAAGGCAACATTTTCTGGGGAACCTTCAGCTAGTAATTCTCCGCCCTCCGCTCCGGCCCCAGGCCCTAAATCAATAATCCAGTCAGCATTTTTAATAATATCTAAGTGATGCTCTATCAATATAACACTATTTTTATTATCAAC
>JACETA010000058.1 GCA_013911545.1 Chloroflexota bacterium
TTCTTTTGGTGTTCTTCTAGCAAATTTACCTCTTGGCGAACTTGTAAAACCTTCATCAGGAGAAGGAGAACCAATGGGATTCTTGTTATTTTTTCAAGAAAACGGACTTCATACAGACTTGCTTCCTCTCCTAGTATTTTTAGGTTTAGGGGCATTAACTGATTTCTCCCCGGTAATTTCTAATCCAAAAACTTTATTACTTGGCGCAGCTGCCCAAGCAGGCGTATTCGTTGCATTAATTGGTGCTCTATTAATAGGATTTTTTCCTAATTTTAATTTTGGGATACTCGAAGCATCTGCTATTGGTATTATTGGGGGGGCAGATGGTCCAACAACTATATTTATAGCTTCAAGAATGAAAGAGATGGGGATGATAGATATTGTTGGGGCAACTGCAGTAGCAGCATATTCATATATGGCCCTTGTCCCCTTAATTCAGCCACCAATAATTAAATTTTTTACCACAAAGAAAGAAAGGCAAATAGTAATGCCTCCACCTAAGCATGAAGTCTCCAAGAAAACAAAGATATTATTCCCTATAATTTGCACTGTTGTAATAAGTGTTTTGGTTCCTAAAGCTTCACCATTGGTTGGAATATTAATGTTTGGTAATTTAATGAGGGAATGTGGTGTTGTAGAAAGGTTGAGCAATACTGCTCAAAATGAATTAATGAACATAGTTGTAATAATTTTAGGATTAGCAGTTGGATCAACCATGCCTGGCGAAGTATTCTTGAAGTTTGAAACAATAGCTATTTTTATCTTAGGGTTAGTGGCATTCATATCAGCAACTATTGCCGGGATCCTCCTAGCAAAACTTATGAATCTCGTAAGTAAAGAAAAAATTAACCCTATGATTGGTGCTGCCGGTGTTTCTGCAGTTCCGATGGCGGCAAGAGTAGTTCAAGAAATGGCTCAAAAAGAAAAACCTGGAAATATGTTACTTATGCATGCAATGGGCCCTAATATTGCTGGAGTAATTGGAACTGCAACTGTTGCCGGTGTTCTATTAAGTTTAGCTCCAGGGATAGTAGGGTAAATAATGAAAGGTGTATTTCCAATTTTATCTACACCATTTGATTCTGAAGATAATATTGTTTTTGAAGATGTTCAATCTGAAGTTGATTATGCAGTAAAGTCTGGAGTAAATGGAATTGCAATTGCTCTAGCAAGTGAAATTTATAAATTAACAGACCATGAAAGATATGAGCTTCTCGAAAAAGTTGTGGAGTATTCAGGTGGCAGAATAAAAGTTTGTATGAATACTACTGCAGAATCCACAAAGCAATGTATAGAATATTCAAAAAAAGCTGAAGATTTAGGTGCTGACGCAGTAATGATTGCACCTCCATCTTTTAATGGCGTTGATCAATCTGAAGTCAAAAAATATTTTATTAATACTGCAAAAAATATAAATATACCCATATTTATGCAAGATGTTTTTGATACACCAATATCCCCTGAAATGGCAGTTCAACTATCGAACGAACACTCAAACTTAAAATACTTAAAAGTTGAGGTTGCACCCACAATACCAAGATTTAATAAATTGAAAGAATTATCTCAAAACGGGATCCCGATTCCATTTGGCGGAATGGGGGGAATTTTCATGATCGAGGAAATGAGAAGAGGTTCAGTTGGGACAATGCCAGTATGTGCATTTCCAGAAATGTTTGTAAAAGTTTTTAACTTATGGGAAGAAGGTAAAAAAGTAGAAGCTGAAGAATACTTTCATAATTATGTTCCTTTAATAAGAACTTTGGGGCAGGGTTTAGGTATTTGGAATTGGCTTCCAAAATACATATTGAAGAAAAGAGGCATTTTCAATCACTTCAATGCCAGGCAACCTTCACTAAAGCCAGATTCAGATCAATTATATGAAATAGATAGGATGTACGAAAGACTTAGTTTATGAGTGACCTAAATACAATTAATATTATTTTCTTAATTGTGAGTCTTTTAGTTTCAGGTTATTTTGCAGGATTAGTTGGAATGCCTTTAGGCCCTATTAGAGTTTTTTTTATGCTATTTTTTGGTGTAAATGCTTTAGTAGTCTTTGGCACCAACTTAGCTATAAGCTTCGTTATGATGATTCCAACTGTATGGAATAATTTAAAAAATAAAAGAATAGATTTTAGAACTGGAATTTTATTTATAATTTCTGGAGGAATAATTGGCCCAATGTTTGGAGGTATTTTAAGTGAAGTTTTCTCGCAAGACTTACTTCTTCTTATAGTTACAATTTTAATTTTAGTTTCAGGATTATTAATTGTTCAAGCTGTACATTTTCCAGCAAAGAAAAAACAGATTGAAAGTAACCCCAAAAGAAAAGACTTAATATCTTCATTTATTAATTTATTAATTGGAGCTATCGGAGGATCAGTTGGATTGGTTTTGGGAGCGTTAAGATATCCAGTAATGATTAACTATTTAAAAACTGAAGCTAAATCGGCTTCTGCAATAAATTCATTTATAAATTTAATTTTAGCTATATTTGCCTTTGTTGGCCACATGATCGCCTCTCAACAGTCAGGCAATAGTCATTTTGATATATATCTATTTATGCCATTAGGGTTAGCAGGCTTTATAGGTTCATATTTTGGATCAAAACATATTAATTATTATTCTAATAAATTTATTCTAATTACTCTTTATATTATATTGTTTATAATGGGGATCTTAATGGTTTTTAGGGAGTTTGTTTAAATGTCTAAAATAACTGGAAGTGATTTAATAATTAAATGTTTGAAAATGTATGATGTTGATACTATTTTCGGAATTGCTGGTGATCATATTTTGCATCTTTTAGATAAATTAATTGATCAAGATTTTAGAATGATTGATGGAAGGCATGAAGCTGCATCAGTTCATATGGCTAATGCTTATTCAAGAATACTTAGAAAACCCGGTGTAGTTATGTCTACTACTCCTGGCCATGCAAATGCTGTTGCAGGTTTAGCAAATGCAATGCATTCAGAGGCCCCTGTTATAAATATTGCTGGTTCTGCAGACTCATCTAATATAGGTAGAGGTGCAATGCAGGAGTTTGATCAAGTAGGAATAGCAAAACCAGTAACTAAAGGAGCTTGGGAAATCCCGTCAGTTGAAAGAATACCGGAATATATATCTCTTGCTTTTCGAACTGCAATGGAGGGCAAAAGAGGGCCTGTGCATTTAACTATTCCTCATGATTTACAAGAACAGTCAGTGGACAGTGAGATTTTTGAAAGATTTAAAAATAGTTCTATTGATGACAAAGAAGATTGGCTTACTTATCCAAATCCAAATCAAATTGATAAAAGCCTAGAGTTATTATCTAAGGCTAAAAAACCAATTGTTATTGCTGGCCTGGGCGCTGGAGCAACTGTTGAGAGCGATGAATTAGATTTATTTTTAAAAGAAACTCAAATACCTTTTTTTGGTGTTGACACTGGCAGGGCATTAGTAGGTGATTCTCATGAATGTTCCTTAGGAATAGGTTATTTGCCACTTAATAAAGCAGCTCAAAGAATTAATGAAAGTGATTTAGTTTTATTGCTCGGAGTTAAACTTGATTATCAGTTAGGATTTGGGGGCTCTCCTCCATTTAATAAAAATGCAAAGATAATTTGCGTTGACCCAGACATACAACAATTAAATAGATCAAGAACGATATCTCTCATAATTAATTCAGATGTCGGTCCTTACATAGAAATGGTTAATAAAAAAGTTAAAGACTTTAAATGGAGCAACACAGAATGGTTAAAATCATTAAAGGATACAAAGAAATCTTATATCGATGAAATGACTAAATTAGCAGATAATAAATTGCCTATGCACCCTATGGATGTGAGTTTTTCAATTCAAGAAAATTTAGATGATGATACATTTGTTGTGTTTGATGGCGGGGATTATTGTCATTTTTCTAGAGCAACTGTGCCAATTGAAAATTATTTAAGATCTTTATATGTTAGTAGTTTTGGCATGATAGGAGTGGGTCTTCCCTACGCTATAGGAGCAAAAGCTGCACTTCCAGATAAAAAAGTAATATTAGTTGTTGGGGACGGATCTTTAGGTTTTCATGTACCAGAAATTGATACATCAATAAGACATAACTTGCCAATAACAGTTGTTGTTGGAAATAACAGTTTGTGGGGCATTGATTACTGGATTCAAAAAGGTCTTTACAACAGAGATGTATGGACGAAACTCGACCAAACAAAGTATGAATTAGTTGCAAAAGGTTTTGGGGCTGAAGGTAAACTTGTAGATAACCCTTCATTACTTAAAGATGAAATAAAAAATTCTTTAAAGTCAGATAAAATGACTGTATTAAATACGGTGGTAAGAAAGATATCAAGTCCAGTTGCAGATGCAGCAGTAACAAGAAAGTTAGGAACTCACGGATAATGCCAATTTATGAACAAGATAATTTAGAACCCAAAGAAATTCACCCAGGAATTAAAGTAAGAATAATGCACGGAGAAAATATTATGATGATGTTGGTAGATATAGCTCCTAATGCTACCGTACCAACCCATACTCATGAAAATGAACAAGCAGGCAGAGTTTTATCAGGTTCATTCATCTTAATTATTGATGGAAAGGAACATATTCTAAAAGAAGGGGACCATTATCTAATCCCTTCAAATGTGCCACACAGCGCTCATGGCACTACATCAAGTTCATTGGCTCTCGATATTTTTTCTCCACCAAGAGAAGATTATAAGAAACTTTAATTATTTCTTAGTTTCCCAGAAAATTTCACCAATTTCTTCAAGTGCTGACTGGAATTCTTTGGCTTTGCCTAGGTCAACATTTACTTTTACAAATGATCCAAGCTTACAAGCATTCCAAATTTTTTCATGAAGGTCAGGATATTTAGATAGATGTTCTGGTTTGAAATAATCTGTCCAAAGGACCAACACATCATCTTTAGCTTTTTTTGCATGTATTTCTTTAGCATTTACATATCTTGCCATTGAGTTACCTAATTTAGGTGAAGGTCCACCTGAAAAATCTAGTTCTTCTAGTAATTCAGTCATCCTTACAACAGTTTTTGCAGCTTGAATTGCATCATTTGGATCGTATATTCCGCAAGGTATATCACAATGAGCGTAAGCAGTTATTTCAGTTTTAAATAAGTTTTTAATTCTTGCATTGTTGAGCATAAAAATTTCTCCTGTTAAATTATTAGTATTTTAATTATCTGATAAAAATTTTAAATGTAAAGAAAGAAAGTGTTTAAAAATATATTAAAGCAAAAAATAAATATTATTGATAATAGTATGGAGCCATCTTTAAAGCATGGGGACTTTATTGTAATGAGAAAAATTATTTTTTCCTATGACCCGAAAAGATTTGATTTAATTTTTTTTAAAAACAATGGCATGAACTTAATAAAAAGGG
>JACETA010000059.1 GCA_013911545.1 Chloroflexota bacterium
ACCATAATCGAATAATTTTCAGCCATTGATGAAATCTTTTTAGCTTCTAAAATACCTCCAGTTTGTGTGATATCTGGTTGTATAACATCTATAGATTCTGTTGCCCATAATTCTCTAAATTCAGGGGCGCCATATAATCTTTCTCCTGTAGCTATTGGAAGTCTAGTATGTTGTCTGACAGATTTTAATGCTGGAAGGTCACCTGGTCTTGTAGGTTCTTCAAGCCACGCTGGTTCATACTTTTCTACATAATTTGCTATCTCCCTTGCTTGATGAGGAGAAAATCTTCCATGCAATTCAAGCATTATTTGAGCTTTTGACCCTGCTACTGATGCAACAGCATCTACTAAATCCATAGATTTGTGGAATTCTTTTCTAGTAAGCTCTAAATCACCGTTTCCGAATGGATCAAATTTCATGCCAATATAACCTTTATCAACAACTCTCTGAGCAGCTTCAGCAAATTGATTTGGGTCTCTTTCAACTGTATACCAACCGTTAGCATAAGCAGGAATTTTATCTTTAACCTTTCCACCTAATAATTTATAAACAGGTAGATTTGTATATTTTCCCATTATGTCCCAAAATGCCAATTCAACAAGTGCAAGTCCTGTATAAACAACTTCTCCTGGCTTACCAAAGTCAAGTAGCGTAAATCTTCTGTATAAATCTTCAATATCAAAAGGGTCTTGTCCTATGAAATGTCTTTCAACATCTTTTAGGAATTCTGTAACAGTATGTGTTTTTCCTAAGATCCTAGCTTCCCCAATTCCAGTTATCCCTTCGTCAGTTTCAATTATTAAATACGTTAAATTTCTCCATGGCGTACCAAGTACAAGTGTTCTAAATCCAGTAGTTTTCATTTGACCTCCTTATTAATAATAATTTACAACAAATCTGAATAATTAGACATTTTTAATTCTGGTTGAGTTTTGACATCTATTAGTACGCTAAAACCTTCTTTATTGTACTTTCTAGCATCTAAGATAGATTTTTTAATTTCATTAGGATCTTCTACTGAGATGCCTTTAGCTCCCATACCTTCAGCAATTTTTGCATAATTTCCAGTCATTTTAATTGTTTGGTACTTTTCTATAGATTGAGGATAGTTCTGCGGGTAACCCCCCATTGTTCCATTGTTCATAACAATAGTGGTTATAGGATTTCCGCTTCTTTGTGAAGTTTCTATATCAAGGCCAGACATCCCAAATGCTCCATCTCCCATAAAATTTATACAAAATTTATCTGGCTCAGCAATTTTTGCCCCAATCATTAAAGGTATTCCGTAACCCAAATGAGTACTTTTGCCCCAGCCTATATACGAGCCAGGTGTTGTAGATGTAATAAATGGCATCATTTGATCTCTTGGGTGCCCTGCATCGTGTGTAACAATTGTATTTTCATGGTCAATGTTATTGTTTATTTCATTTACAAGCCTGTAAGGATTTATGGGATTCATAGATGAATTTAATAAGTTATTCCACTCATTTCTCCACTCGTCTTTAATTTTTTTTATATCACTTATTATTAAGTTTTTTGATTCTTTGGATGCAATATCTTTACTGTAATTACTCTTAATGCAATCAATCATTTTTTGTAAAACTAATTTTGAATCTCCAAGCAATGAAACTTCTACATCATAATCTTTATTAATATCTTCATAGTTATTTGTAGAATGAATTATCTTCTTGCCATCAGGAATAGTTATTCCATAATTTGTTATGGTAAGACTAGAGCCAATAGCAAAAATAGTGTCTGAGTCACCTAAATACTTCCACACGCTTTTAGGTGCGGTTCTATTTGCAGAACCTAAAGATAAAGGATTTCTTTCATCAAATGAACTTTTTCCTGGCATGGTTGTTACTACAGGTAAAGATAATAAATTTGCCAATTCTTCCAGTTCTTTGGTTGCAGAAGAATAAAGAACTCCTTGGCCAGACCATATGATTGGTTTTTTTGAATTAATAAGCAACTTAACAGCTTCCTCAATAAAATCATCAGTAGGGTAAAACTTTGACTCCTCAGGTGACTTATATTCATCTAAGTTTTTTACTTCTTGGGTCATATGATCCCTATGCATTTCTATAAGAACTGGCGATGGCCTGCCATTTTTTAGAGAATGAAAGGCCCTTTTCATTAAAGTTATTATTCTTTCAGACTGGTTGATAGATTTTGACCATTTAGTTATATCTTTAAAATTTTTAGATGAAATAAAAGATGGGCTAACATCAGAATTGATTAAAGGTATTCCGTCAGGTATAAATAAGATTGGGACTGAATCAGAAAAAGCTTGGGCAATTCCTCCATATGAATTTTCTGCACCAGGACCCCCTTGGCAAGCAAAAACCCCAAATTTCTTACCCATCATAGTCCTGCTGTAACCGTCTGCTGCCATTATTCCTCCTCTTTCCTGCCTAAACATTATGGGTCTAATTCCCTCTTTAGCAACAGCTTCAATTAAGGGATTGTTAGGAAAGCATGCAATCCAATCTACTCCCTCTTTTTTTAAAATCTTTGATATAGCGTTATAACCATTCATATTTTTTCCTTTACTCTCTTTTAAACAAATTAATTAATTATTTAAATTTGGTAAAGTTTTTTAAAATAAATACAATATTAATTTTTGAAATTTTGTTAAAATAATCTAAACCTACTATTATTAATTTTGGAGAATTCATGAGCCTTAAAACTTTAAATAATTATAGTTACTTTAGTATCGAAGATATTTTAACTACTTCTGAAATAAACAAACTTCCGTACTCTATAAGAATATTGCTGGAGAACATGATTAGGGTTCATGATTTTAATATTGGTAATGAAGATGACATAAAAAATGTATCTTCTTGGAGCCCAAATTCAATAAGTCAAAAAGAAATCCCTTTCCTTCCCTCAAGAGTAGTTCTGCAAGATTTTACTGGAGTTCCTGCTGTAGTGGATTTGGCAACAATGCGAGATGCAGCAAAAAATTTAGGTTTTAATCCACAAAAAGTTAATCCTCTTGTAAGGTCAGATTTAGTTATAGATCATTCTATTCAAGTAGATTTTTATAAATCTTCAGAAGCATTGCAAAAAAATACTGAAATTGAATTTAAAAGAAATATTGAAAGATATAGATTTCTTAAATGGGGGCAACAAGCATTTGATAACCTGAGAATAATTCCCCCAGGAGTAGGTATAGTTCATCAAGTTAACTTAGAATATCTTGCTCCAGGCATTTTAGATATTAGCAAAGGCAATAAAACAATTTTATACCCAGACACTTGTATAGGAACAGATTCTCATACAACCATGATAAATGGATTAGGTGTATTAGGTTGGGGCGTTGGAGGCATTGAAGCCGAAGCAGTTATGCTTGGCCAGCCATACTATATGAAACTTCCAGAAGTTATAGGAGTAAAATTATCCGGAAAACTTAATGAAGGCACTACTGCAACAGATCTTGTTTTATCTTTGACTCAAGTTTTAAGAGAATTTGGAGTAGTTGAAAAATTTGTAGAATTTTTTGGAAAAGGCCTTTCTGATATGTCTTTGCAGGATAGGGCAACTATCGCAAATATGGCCCCTGAATATGGTGCAACGTGTGGTTTTTTTCCGGTTGATGATGAAACATTTAAATATTTAAATAATTCTGGAAGAGATAAAAAAAGAGTGAATCTTGCAAGAGAGTATTCTTTAAAGCAACATTTATTTCATAGTGAAAATGTAGAACCTTCATATAATCATATTATTGAATTTGATCTTGGTACAGTTAAATCTAGCTTGTCTGGCCCAAAAAGACCTCAAGATAAAATTTTTTTAAATAATGTCAAAAATGTTTTTAATAATGAATTTCAAAATCTTAATAATGACCATGAAAATTTAAGTGATGGCTCAGTTGTTGTTGCGGCAATTACAAGCTGCACAAATACTTCAAATCCGTCAGTAATGATGGGGGCTGCTTTACTTGCAAAAAAAATACATCATAGAGGGCTATCACCAAAACCATGGGTAAAAACTTCAATGGCTCCTGGTTCTAGGGTTGTAACTAGTTATTTGGAAAAATCTGGCCTTGATAAATATTTAAATCTTTTAGGATTCAATACTGTAGGTTTTGGTTGCACTACCTGTATTGGTAATTCAGGGCCATTAGATCAAAATATTTCTGAAGAAATTGAACATTCTAATTTAACTGTTGCAAGCGTATTAAGTGGAAATAGAAACTTTGAAGGTAGAATACATCCTCTTGTTAAAGCAAATTTTCTTGCATCACCACTTTTGGTTATTGCTTATTCTATTACTGGAACAGTTGACATTGATTTGACTAGCTCGCCTCTTGGGGTTGATGAATCAGGAAAAGATATTTTTCTTTCTGATGTATGGCCTTCTTCAAAAGAAATTCACGAAGAAATTAATAAATCTATTAATTCAGATATGTATAACGAACAATATTCTAATGCAATTAAAGGTAACATTGAGTGGAACAATCTTTCTTCTGATAAGGGTGAAAATTATAATTGGGATAATGAATCTACATACATACAAAGAGCACCTTTTTTTGATAATTTTTCCAAGGAAGTTGAATCACCTGAGCCAGTTAAAAATGCTAGAGTGCTATGTCTTTTAGGTGACTCAGTAACAACTGATCATATTTCACCTGCAGGATCGATCCCTGAACTTGCACCTTCTGGGCAATTTCTAATTTCTAATGATGTTCCGAGGGCACAATTTAATTCATATGGTTCCAGAAGAGGAAATCACAATATAATGGCAAGAGGAACTTTTGGGAATATAAGATTACGTAATAAATTAGTTCCAGATTCTGAAGGTGACTGGACTATTTATTTTCCAGAGAATAAAAAGATGAGAATATATGAAGCTTCAGAAAATTATAAATCAAACAATATTCCCTTAATTGTAATAGCAGGAAAAGAATACGGCACAGGTTCTTCAAGGGATTGGGCTGCAAAAGGACCTAATCTTTTAGGGGTAAAAGCTGTAATTGCTAAAAGCTATGAGAGGATCCATAGAAGTAATTTAATTGGAATGGGCATAATGCCTACTGAATTTTTAGAAAATGATACTTTTGAGTCTTTAGGGTTGGACGGCACTGAATCTTTTTCTTTTGATGAGGTAAATATCACAACAAAGCCATTATCGATTTTAAATGTTAATGCAATCAAAGATAATGGTATTAACATTAATTTTAAAGTTAAATTACGTATAGACACTGAGGTAGAAAGAAAATATTTAATTAATGGAGGAGTTTTACAATTTGTCCTTAGAAATATGATAGATAACAATTAATTGAAGCTTGATATATATTTCTCTAGATCATTGTC
>JACETA010000006.1 GCA_013911545.1 Chloroflexota bacterium
TTCTAAAGCTTGATAAAAGTGTTTCAATATTGGTTGCTACAGGAAATTCAATTTGTGGAAATTCTGCTATAGCTGCAATGGCTTCTGTTATTAAGTCCCCTTCAAGTCATGTAGCATCAGCTATAAGTTTTAGTGCAACCATTGGGTTATTACAAGTTATTTTTTTACCATTTCTCTTTGTAATAATTTCTATTACTGAATTTCAATACGGTATTATTGCAGGGCTTTCAGTTTATGCAGTCCCTCAAGTAGTAGCAGCATCATTTGTGGTTGGAAGTGAAGCAGGGTTAATAGCGACTCAAGTTAAATTATTAAGAGTATTAATGCTGGGGCCATTAATACTTGTTGTTGGCTTTTTTTCAAATAAGAATAATGAAAATATATTTACTAGAAATAAAATTGGGACTTATATCCCATGGTTTGTTATTGGATTTATTTTTGCTTCAATTATTGGCACATCCGGAATAATTCCTGAAAATTTAATTAAATATATCAACGACTTAAGTAAAATTTTATTTTCAATTTCTATGGCCGGCATAGGTTTGACAGTAGCATTTAAGGACCTAAAAGTGTCAGCTGTAAAAATTTCAATTGCGGTTTTGATATCCTCTCTGCTTATGATTATTTTTGCAATAATCGGAATATCAGTTTTTAACCTTTAATCAGATCTTTAAGTTTTAGGCCAATTTCAGTTGGTGAATCAGCGATATGAACACCTGCAGATTTTAAAGATTTGATCTTTTCGGAAGCTAATGCAGATTTTCCTGTAATTACTGCTCCAGCATGCCCCATCCTTCTGCCTTCGGGAGCTGTTTGACCCACAATACTTGCAACAACAGGCTTTGTAACTGATTTTCTTATCATCTCTGCTGCTGCTTGTTCTCTAGTGCCTCCGATTTCTCCTATCATTACAATTGCTTCAGTATTTTCATCCTCTTCAAACATTTTTAGAACATCAACGAATGAGGTTCCATGTAATGGGTCACCTCCTATGCCAACACAAGCACTTTGACCAATGCCTAGCATAGTTAATTGAACAATAGCTTCATATGTTAGAGTTCCACTCCTCGATACAACGCCAACTTTTCCATCAGAAACAATACTTCCAGGTATTATTCCGACTTTTAATTTCTTTCTTGGAATTAAAAATCCAGGGCAATTTGGGCCTAATAATCTTACATTTTTTCCTTCAATATAATTATTTACTTTCAACATATCGTTAATTGGGATTCCTTCTGTAATACAAACTATTGTTTCGATGCCAGAGTCAATCTGTTCAATTATTGCATCTGATGCAAATGGGGCTGGAACAAATATAAGTCCTATATCAGGAGAAGTTTTTTTAACTGCCTCCTCAACACTTCCATAAATTGGGATGCCATTGAAGTTATCTCCGGCTTTAGTAGGGTGAACCCCTGAGACAATTTCAGTTCCAAAATCAATACATTTTTGAGTTTGAAAACTCCCGTCTCTACCAAGCCCTTGAACAAGAACTCTATTCGATTCTTTATTAAGTATATTCATCATCTTCCCAACCTTTTATTTATTTCTTGTGCTGCGCTTGGCAAGTCATCAGAAAAGTAAATTTCCATATCCGAGCCTTTCAATATTTCTTTGGCTTCTTCAGAATTTGTTCCTCGCAATACTACCACCATTGGCACAGATTTTTGATTTAACTTAAACCCTTCAATAATACCTTTAGCTGCAACGTCGCATCTTAAAATTCCTCCAAAAAGATTTACTAATATTAATTTAACATCTTCATCAGATGTAATTATATTGTATGCTTCACTAATTCTTTCTTCAGAAGCACTTCCTCCAACATCTAAAAAATTTGCAGGCATTGCCCCTGCCTTCATAGTGATATCCATAGTTGCCATTGCAAGCCCGGCTCCATTAACCATGCAACCAACTTCACCTCCATTAAGTTTTATGTAAGCAAGGTCATTTTTTTGAGCATCAAGCTCTGACTTATTTATCTGAGATTCATCAAATAATGCTTCTAAATCTTTATGCCTAAATAATGAATCGTCATCAATAGTAATCTTAGCATCCAGAGCAATTAATTTACTGCCGGATACTAGGGCTAATGGATTAATTTCTATTAGAGAACAATCATAAGATATAAAAATTTCATATAATTCCAGAATTATTTTATAAAGTTGAGAACTAACATCCTTGTCAAAGTTAAAAAAGGTTGCCAAGTTTCTTATTTTATAAGGAGAAGGACCCACTAGCGGGTCAACATGGATCTTAATTATTTTGTCAGGATATTTTTCAGCAACTTCTTCAATATTCATTCCCCCTTCAGTAGAAAAAATTATTACTGGGCATTTTAAATCAAAGTCCATAGTTACAGCCAAATAGTATTCACTTTGAATATCTGAAGTTTTTTCTATGTATACTTTATTGATTGGGAATTCAGTATCTCCTGACTGGAAAGTTTTTAACGAGGAGCCTAACATTTGATTTGCAAATTCGAATACTTCTTTGGGGTCTTTAGCTATTTTAATGCCGCCTGCTTTACCTCTTCCACCAGCATGGACTTGCGCTTTAACAACACACTTTCCGCCTAAAGAGACTGCTATTTCTTCAGATGCCTTACTTGTAGCAGCAATCTTGCCTTCAGGAACCGGGACATTATTTTCTTTTAGAATTTCCTTAGCTTGATATTCATGCAACTGCATATTTACCTCTCTATTGAAATAAAAATATTTTTATAAAAAAAACAATAATCAATGTATAGATCCCTGCAACTATATCATCAAGCATAATGCCTAGGCTACCATTGAGCTTTTCTATTTTATTAATACCCAGAAATTTTGTAATGTCAAAAAATCTGAATAAGAAAAAGGAGATTAAAATCAGAATT
Organism: Chloroflexota bacterium; assembly: GCA_013911545.1. Taxonomy (GTDB): domain Bacteria; phylum Chloroflexota; class Dehalococcoidia; order Lucifugimonadales; family Lucifugimonadaceae. The sequence goes on from JACETA010000006.1 coordinate 2,873, forward strand.
ATTTCATCAAATAAAAGTAATGAAATCCACATGCCAACGAATTCATCAATTACAACAAAACTTGGGTCTTCATTTTCAAATTCTACATTTAATGAGATAAAACTTATTAACAAAATTGGAATCAATATCAAAAATCTAGCAAGGTAATTAATATTATCTCCAAAGAACAAAATTAGTATGCAAGGCAATAAACTACAAAAAGTGCCAGAGCCAATGCTTATGTAGCCTACTCCTAAAACAGAATAAATTGGTCTAAATAATTTTATCTTTGGGTATGAAAAAATAATTTACCACCAAATTTTTTGATCGCCAATTTCTTTAATTTCTTTATAATCCATTTCCCACAATTTACTAGATAAGTATCTTTCACCTGAGTCAGCTATTATCAAAACAATATTCCCTGTTTCAATTTTTTTTGCTACTTTTACAGCTGCTGCTGTAACAGCACCACAAGAAACCCCTGCAAAAACTCCACATTTATCCATGAGCGCCTTTGTCCAATAAAAAGACTCTTCCTCTCCAACAAGTATCCTGGAATCCAATTTTTCTAAATCTAATATTGGAGGAATAAATCCATGCTCAATACTTCTTAAGGCCGGAACTACTTCTTCAGGATGCGGAGCAGCAGCAACTACTTTTATATCTTGGTTATATTCTTTTAAAGCTTTACCCACCCCCATTAATGTGCCACCGGTACCAAGCCCAGCAACAAATACATCTATTTCTGGCATTTGCTTAATTATTTCTGGACCGGTAGTTTCATAATGAGCCCTTGGATTTGCTTCATTTCCATATTGATAAGGCATAAAATAATCTTTGTTATTTTTATCAATTTCTTGTGCTAATCTAATTGCGCCATTAGTGCCATCTTCTCCATTTGAAAAAATAATTTCAGCGCCCAATGAAGACAACAATGATTTTCTTTCATCGCTTACATTGTCAGGCATTACTGCGATCATATTGTAGCCTTTAACTTTAGAAATCATTGCAAGAGCAATCCCAGTATTGCCACTGGTTGGTTCAATAATTGTAGAACCTTTACTAATATCTCCATTTTTTTCAGCTGACTCAACAAGATATTTTGCAACCCTATCTTTTATGCTTCCTGCCGGGTTTGCACTTTCAAGCTTTGCATAAATTTTTGCATTATTAGGGCTTATTTCACTTATATCAACTAAAGGGGTATTACCAATAGTTTGGAGTATATTATTTTTCATTATTATCTTTCCACTGCTGGCATACCGCAAAATACTTCATAATCAATTAGTTCAGTTATTTTCGGATCATCTCCGCACAAAGCACAATTATCATCTCTCCTAATTTTAACAGTCCTGAACTCCATACTTAAAGCATCAATCAAGATCATTCTCCCATCAAGGACATCTCCAACACCTAATAAATATTTAACAGCCTCAATAGCTTGGATACTTCCAACTAATCCAGGCAATGCACCTATTACACCAGCTTCAGAACAACTAGGAACAGACCCTGGAGGAGGGGGGTCAGGGAAAACACATCTATAACAATTCTTGCCAGGGACATATGTTGTTACTTGACCATCAAACATTAATACGCTGCCATCAAAAAGAGGTTTTTTTAAAAGGAAGGTTGCGTCACAAATTAAATATCTAGTAGGAAAGTTATCCGCCCCATTAATTACTCCATCGTAATTATTTATAATTTGTAAGGCATTTGATGAATTAATGGGTTCATCATGCATAACAACTTCAACATTAGGATTGTAAGATTTTAAAGTTTCCATGGCTGACACCACTTTTCTTTTACCGATATCTGAGTCTCTATGCAAAACTTGTCTTTGCAAATTACTCCTGTCAACCACATCAAAGTCAGCAATTCCAATTTTACCTACTCCAGCCAGAGCTAGGTAAAGTGCAGCAGGAGATCCTAACCCTCCAGCACCAATAACAAGTATGCTTGAATTGATTAATTTTCTTTGTCCTTCAGATCCAACCTGAGGCATTATAATATGCCTACTATACCTGTCTACTTCATCTGGAGTTAGCTTATTAAACATTTTTTCCTTTCAAAAAAAAACCCCGAAATTTCGGGGCTAAATTATAAATAATTATAAAATACCCTTCAAAAACTACAACAATTTATGTGACAAAATTTAGCAAAATTCATTTAATTTTCCAACTTTATTGATTCAATAATTGGTTTCTCTTTATCAGCCAAATCTTTAATAGTAATCATTTCAAGTTTAGAAATTAAAGTTTGCTCCACATCAGACCACATATTTTGTTGTGCACAATTACCAGATATCTCGCATGAATCTGAATTATCTAAGCAAGCTACTGGTGCCATGCTTTTATCTAAACTTTCAATAACATCTGCTACAGATATATCTGACGCGTTTCTACCTAGAGAGTAGCCTCCCTTAGGGCCTCTCAAACTTTTTATGAGCTTCTTGTCTATTAGGTCATTTGAAATTTGAAAAAGAAATTTTTCGGGGATATGTCTTTGCTTGGAAATATCCGCAGCTTTTACAATACTTTCATGGGGAAAAGAAGCAAGATAAACTAAAATCCTCACCCCGTAATCTACTTTCATAGGAATTAACATATTTTTATCTCCATAATTACTATTTGAATAATAACACGTAATTGGATTATTCATCCATATTTGTGTAATATACGTTCTGCTAAAAATTAAATTTATGAATCCGATAATATTAAATACTGAAAAAAGAGAAACTTACGGTAAAAAGTTAAGATCCCTTAGAAAAAAAGGGATATTACCAATACACGTCTATGGCCCAGGCATGGAATCTATTGCTCTTCAATCTGAAACAACAAGTGTTTTAAAAGTTTTGCAAGAAGCTGGAAGAACTAATCCAGTAAAAATAATTGATTCCGAAAAAGAACACACTACGTTAGTGAGAAATGTGGATCAACATCCAGCAACTGGTGAACTTCAACATGTTGACTTTATGAGAGTAGATGAAAATAAAGCAATTGAAGTAGAAGTGCCAGTTGAATTAATTGGTGAGGCACCCGGAACTAGAGGTGGCGCTGGTGCAGTGACACAGGCAATATATTCATTGTCTGTACTTTCAAAACCGTTTACTGTGCCTAGCAAAATAGAAGCTGATGTCTCTGTCCTTGTAGATTTAGAGTCAAATATTAAAAGAGGCGACTTGGTTCTTCCAGACGGCGTTGAGCTTGTAGGAGACCCAGAAATATCTGTAGCTTGGATACAACCTCCAAGAGTACAGGAAGAAGTTTCTGTTGAAGAAGGGGCTGAAGAAGGGGCTGAAGAAGGGGCTGAAGAAGGAGCCGGAGAAGGAACAGACCCTGAAGAATCAAATGATTCTGAATCATAATAATTATTTAACTTATTAGGTTTTCGAATTTAATTTTTAATTAAATATTAAAAAATTAAAGGAGAAAATATGAGTGATTTGACGCTCATAATATTATCTATATCTATATCTGGAATATTGTCAGGTATTGCTGGCTTTGTAATTAAACTTGTAATTGACCAAAGATCACAAATTGCTTCCAAAAATGCTATAGATCAACAAATAAAGATGGCTCAAGATAGAAGTCAGGAAATCTTAATCGAAGCTAAAGAGAAATCATTACAATTTCGGATTGAGTCTGAAAAAGAAATTAATAAACAAAGAAATGAAGTTCAGCAAGAAAGAAATAAAGCTAATTCTTTAAAAGATGATGCTAATAAAAAGTTAAATCAAATTGATAAAGATAAGAAAAAAATTAGCGAGCAAATTAAATTAATTGATAATCAAAAAGTTGAGCTTTCAAAATCTCGAGAATTATACGCCAATAAAATTGAAGAGGCTTCAGATATTTCACTAGATGATGCAAAAAATATTTTAATGAAGGAAGCTAAAGAAGATATTGAGCATGATATAGCTAAAAAGTATCGAATTGCTGAATTAGAACTAGAAAATAGAGTAGATGATCATGCTCGTGATGTAATTGCTGGTGCTATTCAAAGATTTGCATCTGATGTAGTAGCTGAAGAAACAGTTCAATTTGTCTCAATACCTAATGAAGAAATGAAAGGCAGACTGATTGGCAGAGATGGAAGAAATATAAGAGCTATTGAAAAAGCTACAGGTGTAGATTTAATTGTAGATGAGTCACCGGATTCTGTTACTGTTTCATGCTTTGATCCAATAAGAAGACAAATCGCAATAAATTCTTTAAATGAACTAATAAAAGATGGAAGGATACATCCAGCAAGAATAGAATCTGTAACTAAAAAATCTCAAAGTGATATTGGTAAAACAATTAGAAAAGCAGGTGAAGATGCTACTTTTGAATCCAATATTAAAGGGTTGCCACCTGAACTAATAGAAATCATAGGAAGGCTTAAATTTAGATATAGCTATGGCGAGAATGTTTTGCAACACTCTGTTGAAGTGGCTAATTTTAGTGCTCTTATAGCGGAAGAAATTGGAGCAGATGTAAGAGTTAGTAGAGTTGGAGGCTTTTTACATGATATTGGAAAAGCACTAACCCATGAAATAGATGGACCGCATGCTGAAATTGGTGCTGAGCTCGTTTCAAAATATGAAATTGACCCAAAAATTGTAACTACAATCAGGGAGCATCATGACTCAGACTTTACCACCACGGAGTCTTTTATTGTTGCTGCAGCAGATGCGATTAGCGCTGCAAGACCTGGCGCAAGAAGAGACTCTGCTGAAGCTTATATTAAAAGATTAAAAGACATTGAAGAAATTGCATTAGGATTTAATGGGGTTGATAAATGTTTTGCAATTGAGGCAGGAAGAGAATTAAGAGTTTTGGTTGATCCATTAGTAATTAATGATGATGAATCTACATTATTAGCAAGAAATATAGTTGAAAAAATCGAATCTACTCTTAAATATCCAGGACAAATTAAAGTGATTGTAATTAGAGAATCTAGATCAATTGAAACAGCACAATAATTTTGATTTTAGCTGATCTTCATACCCATACTAATTTTTCTGATGGAGAATTAAGCCCTTCTGAAATATTAAATGAAGCTTTAGTAAAAAAAATTAAATATCTTTCTATTACAGATCATGACACATTAACCGGTTATAAAAAAGCAAAAAAAATTGTATCCAGTTCCTACTACAATCAAATAACTTTAATACCAGGAGTTGAAATTTCAACTTCTTTCGAAGGTTCTTATATACACACCCTTGGATACTTTTTTGATGATAATAATAAAGAATTAAATGAAACATTAAAATTACTTCAAATCAGAAGAAATGAGTTTGCAAAAAATGTTTTAAATTTCTTAAATCAAAAAGGGTTTGAAATTAGCTGGGGTGATATATTAACAAATGTTAATGGATCTTTAGGCAGACTACATATTGCATATGCTATGAAAAATAAAGGGATAGTTAAAAAGGTTTCAGATGCTTTTGATAAGTACCTAAACCCATTTAAAGAAAATTATGAAAAAGAATTTGAATTTAACACTATTGATATTATTAAATTAATTAATTCTGCAGGTGGAGTTTGTTCAATTGCGCACCCTCATACTGTAAACAATGCTGAAAATTTAATTCAAAAATTAGTTAAAAATGGTTTGACGGGAATAGAAATAGTTAAAAACAAAGAAATTTTTAAAACTGATGAGGAGTACTTAAATTTAGGTTTAGTTAAAACAGCTGGAAGTGACTTTCATAAAAATGGAAAAAATTCATATTTAGGAAAAAATAATTTTTCTGAGGAAGAATTTATTAATTTTTACGAAAAATCAAAAAATACTTTAAATGGAAAAATAAAATGGAATTTATAATATTTTTAATTTTTATATTTTTGTTGTCATCAATAAATTTTTCTACTCAATATTTATCTAAATATAAAAATTTAGAATTCAATAATAATGACCATCTAGGATCATCATTTATATGGAAAAATCATTCAAAATTTGCTGGACTTATTATATTTTTCGGAGATAGCGTTTTAAAAGGTTTTTTTCCAATATTCATATCTAAATATATTTTAAATTTTGATCATGAAAATATGTTTTTATTTATTATTATTATTCAGTTAATTGGTAACAATTGGTCTATTTTTTTAAATTTTAAAGGTGGTAGGGGCATGGCAATATCAATTGGTTCTCTGCTTGGAATAAATTTATTTTTAGCAATAATTCTTTATTTAATTTATATTTTTCTTTATTTTTTTAAACTTAAAGACGGGGGTATTACATGGATTATTTCATTAATTATTACTTCAGTTATTTCACTCACTTTCTCTTTAAGCCTGTTTTATTGTTATATCGCATGTTTACTTATTACAATTTTAAAAAGAATAACGGGTAATAATTTAAATTTTGATATAAGCATAATACTTAATAGAATTATTTATGATAGAGACGTTAAATAGGCTGATTGAAGATTAATATGAACGCTTGCTGTACAAAATTAAATACAAATTTAAAATGTGGAGGCCTAGGCTGCCAGGATTTTATTTGTCCAAAATGTATGGTGCAAACTAAGACTGTCCCAAAATGCAAAAAATGCGCAAAGTTAAAAATAAACCCTGCATTCAACCCAAATAAAAAAGAATTGTTTCTAAGCTTCTTTGTCTGCATGGTTTCTTCAATAGCATTAGGATTGGGGTTAAATACAATATTAAGAATTATTAACGAATTTTCTCCAAGGATAGTTATATTTTATGCTCTTATTCTTGTGCCACCTCTCCTAGGCTGGGCAATTGGAAATATTATAGAAAGAACATCAAAATATAAAAGAAGTTTAACTTTAACCATTATAGCTGGGTTAAGTGCTGCAGCTGGCCATTTAATAATATCTTTTGGTTTTCAGGTTGACTTCATTTATTGGCTTGTCAGTCTAGGAATAACAATATATTTATCAATAAATAAAGTTAAAGTTTAATATTTTTCTTTAATGAATATCCTTTAATTCCACTGTCAGTTCGCCTAGTTTTTTCTATCTCAAATCCATTTGAAGTCCAAAATTTAAAAGCGTTTCTTTGTATTTCTGATGTGCCTAATATTAGACTGATTCCTTTATTTTTTAAAACCCAATCCTCTATATTTTTTAATAAATTTTTTGCTATACCTTTGTTCCTGTATCCCATTTTTACACTTAACCTTTTTAGTCTAAACTCAATTCCATCTACATATTCAGCTCCAAGTGAACCAACAATCTTATTTGCATCAGTATCAAGTGCAACAAAAAAGACGCCATTGTTCATATAGTTTTCATAAATATTACCTAGGTCTTCATTTAAAGATCTTTCAAGATAATTTTGTATAGCATCTTTGATGACTTTATCATCATTCTTTGCAGTATCAATTAATCCTTCAAAAACCATAACCTCAACTTGCTTTTGATATACTTTTTTAAACTTTTTTATTTGAATTTCCATTTAGAGACAAAAACTTAATACCCATATTAATAAAATTGCATCAATAATTGCTGCAATTACAAATATATATGTTGGTAGTTTATTATTGAACATAAGATAATAATTATATACATATCAATATAAATTTTAATTACTATATTATTATTTATGTAGTAATAAATTATTTAATAGTAATAAATGGAAAATAACTTAAAAGGCAAAACGGCTATTATTACAGGGGCTAATTCTGGAATTGGTTACGAATTAGCAAAAAAACTAATATCTAATGGGTGTAAAGTTATCTTAGCTTGCAGGGATAAGAAAAAGGGGTTATTAGTTGAAAATGAATTAGGTAACAATACAAAATTAATGGAATTAGACCTATCAAATTATGAAAGTATAAATATTTTTACTAATAAATTAGTAAGTAAAAAAATAAAAATAAATTATTTAATTAACAACGCAGGAATAATGTTTCATCCAAACACAATATTAAAGAATGGCATGAATATAACTTTTTTCGTAAATTATATTGGTTACTATTATTTGTCATTAAAACTAATAGACCTGCTCGAAGAAAGTCGCAATTCTAAAATAATAAGCGTTTCCAGCATATCAAGTTATGGAATAAATGAATTGAATTGGAAATTTTTTAATCCGGTCGATTTAGATAATTCATTAAGTTCAAGAAAGGAATTATATGCTTATACAAATCTTTTTAGGCTTATGTTTTCAATAGAACTTTCAAATAAATTAAAAAAGAAAAAATATAATACTATTTCTCTGGCATGTCATCCTGGGGTAGTTAAAAGCAGCCTTGGTAGGCACGTATTCATATCAAGACTAATATATAAACTACCAATACTACCTTCAACCAATGTTGGTGTTGGCCCCATTTATGAATCAATAGTCAATAATGAATTGATTGGAGGCGAATTTATAGGCTTTAATACAAAGAATCAGTGGAAAGGTGAACCAAAAATAGTAGCCCCTAATCCATTATGTAATGATGATAATTTAAGAAATTTATTATGGGTGAAAACAAGCCAATTGACAGGTATTAATTTATAAAAATTTTAATTGTTAAACCTAAGGTATTGACACAGAGAAAAAAATTATGCTATAATATCTATATTGTTCGGTAAAAAACCGGACTTTTTTTTTGCCCTTTTTTTTATTAGCTCGATTTATTGTATCCTTATATATGATTTATTTTTAATATTAAAAGAGGATTAGGTTATGGCAAACTTTGACTATTTAGCTTTCGTAGGAACATATACATTAGGGAATGTAGTAAATGAAAAACTCAAAAGTAAAGGTATCTACATACTTGGTTATAATTCTACTGATGGGACACTAGAAATATTAAATACTGCTTTAGAAAAAGATAATCCGTCTTTTTTATCAATTTCTCCAAATGGCAATTATCTTTATTCGGTAGGAGAAATTGATGATAAAAGAGGGGGGGCGCTTTCAGCTTATAAAATTGATAAAGAAAGTGGTGCCTTATCAATAATAAATTCAATATCAACTGGTTCAAATGGACCTTGCCATTTAATGACAGATTTAAGTGGATCTATACTTTTAGCAGCAAATTATGCAGGAGGAGCGTCAACATTAGCAAAAATAAAATCTGATGGCAGCCTAGATGAGGAAGTTCAGGTAATTCAGCATGAAGGCTCTAGCGTAAATACAGAAAGACAAATGGAGCCACATGCTCATTCTATAAATGTTAGTCCTTCAGGGAATTATGCACTTGTTCCTGATTTAGGTACCGACAAAGTTATTATTTACAAAATTGATCATACTTCAAAGAAATTAAAAATTAATGAGCCAGGCTTTACTAAAGTTTCACCAGGAATGGGGCCAAGGCATTTAGAATTTCACCCCAACGGAAAGGTTGTTTACGTAATTAATGAACTCGGCGCAACTATTACCATTTTTGATTTTGATGATGAAAATGGAGCTTTAAGTGAAGTTGAAACTGTATCTACCTTGCCTCCTGATTCTAATCAAAAAAGTTGTGCAGACATTCATATAAGCAAAGATGGAAAATACCTATACGGATCAAATAGAGGTCACAATAGTATAGCTATTTATAAGGTTTCAAGCGATGGAAGAAAAATTGAAAATATTGATTTTCAATCTACATTAGGAGAAACTCCAAGAAACTTTGCATTAGATCCTAAAGGAAATTTCCTTTTGGCAGCAAATCAGGATTCGAGTGATATTTTCACATTTAAAATAAATAAAGATAACGGAAAGCTAGATCCGACTGGATCAAAAATAAATATTCCATACCCAGTTTGTATAAAGTTTTTAGAGAGGTAATAAATTATGTTAACCAGAAAAAAAATATCAATATTATTAAAACTATCTTTACTTTCAATTTTATTAATTAGCTGCAATGTAACAAAGACAGACGATGATGGAAATCAGATAAGCGAAAAAGATTTAAAAGCTACTTCTTCAGCTCAAGAACAGAAAAAACTTAGTTTAGAAGTTGACAAAGATCAATTAAAAAATAATGAAAAAACCCTTCTTTCTAATCCATACCTAGATTCACTTGGATCCTTCTCGTCTGATGTTTTAAAAACTGCTATGAGATCTCTACAGCACACGTATTGGGTTATGGCAGAAGCATCTGAAATGAATAAATATTTGAATACGGCTGGAATAGAGTTGGTAGGCGAACCAATTGTTCCAGGAAATGATAAAAAGGCAGAGTTTTTAGATTATGGGATAGTAATGAGTGGTGGCCAAGCATATGTAGTAACAGAAATGGATAAGGTTATAGTTGCCTTTAGAGATACAGGTAGCGATAAAAGATGGGAGAGAATTCTTAATATGCTTACTGATGCAAGAGCAACACTCAAAAAAATGTCATATTTAGATGATTCAGAACTATCAGAAATTAAAGCCCATGAAGGATTTGTAAGTGAATATATGCTATTTAGAGATAAAGTTATCGAATATGTAGACATGCATCCTGACAAAGAAGTTCATGTTGTTGGGCATAGTCTTGGTGGCGCTTTAGCAACAATAGCAAGTTTTGATATTGCATCTACTTTAGACAGAGAAGTAAATACTGTTACATTTGGAGCCCCTAGAGTAGGAACAAAAGATTTTAGGAGTGCTTTTGAAAAATTGCCTATAAATTTATATAGAGTTGTTGTTGCTAATGATCCAATAGCAAGGGTTCCCGGAATGTTAATTCCATATGAACATGTTGGTCAACTTATTCAAATTAATGAATCTGGGGATATGTATGCTCCAGCAGATATAAATACTGCAATTTTATTTACGAAGAGAGATTTTACAAACCACTATAAATCATCTTATTATTTTGGGATTGTTGGGCTTTATACTTTTTGCGAAAATGAAAAGTATGAAAAATGTGATGATGAAACTACAAGATCATTAGCATTAGCAGAAAGAAAGTCTCAAGAGCAGTTTTGGAAAAAAATTCCTCTAGATAAAGTAAATTTTCCGGCAGATAAATTGCCAGTTGATAAAATACCAGTAACTAAATTGCTTGACTTAAAAGACAGACTTTCTTCCTTGACAGGTAAACTTGGAAGCATGAAGCCTTGGGAGCAAATCCCTTGGGAAGATGTTCCAAATGAATTAGAAGATGTAATTCCTGAAGAAAATATTCCTTGGGATTAATCTATCTTATTGAGTAGCCACCATCAACAGGAATAAATGATCCTGTTACAAAGTCAGAAGCTGAAGAAGCCAAAAATATTGCTGTTCCTGCTAAGTCATCTGGAACGCCCCACCTGCCTGCAGGAATCCTGGAAGTTACAAGGTCAGCATCTTTCGGAAAATTCTTCTTAAACCCATCAGTCATATTTGTTGTAATGTACCCAGGCAGAATCGAATTAACTTGAATATTTTGTTCTGCCCAAGCAATTGCACAACTTTTACTGTACTGAACAACCCCACCTTTACTTGCGGCATATACTGAAGCATGCCCGGCTCCAAAGATAGTCATCATCGAACCTATATTTATAATTTTCCCGCCATTATTATTTTTCATTTGCTCAAAAATTAAAGATGAAAAATAATGTATGCTTGTCAAATTCACATCCATAACATATTTCCAGTCTTCAGGAGTTAATTTTTCAGGAGGTTTTCTGATGCTTGTACCAGCATTATTAACTAAAATATCTACTACACCAAACTTATCATTAACATTGCTTATTGTTTCTTTTACTGAATCATAGTCAATAACATCACAAATGAAATAATCAGCAATACCTCCATTTGAATTTATCTTTTCTTTAACACTTTCGCATTTACTTTTATCTCTTCCAATTATTGCAACCTTAGATCCAGAGCTTGCAAATCCTTTTGCAATACCTTCGCCAATTCCCCCATTGCCACCAGTAACTATTGATACTTTATCTTTTAAGCTAAACAAATTATTCTCCTAACTAAATAATATGTTAAGGATATTTAAACTATGACATCTAATCAATCTTTAGAAGGAATTACAGTAATTGATTGTAGTCAAATACTTGCCGGCCCCTTTTGCTCAATGCTTTTAGCAGACCATGGAGCAAGAGTAATAAAAGTTGAAAAACCAAATGGAGGCGATGATGTTAGAGGTTGGGGACCACCTTTCATAGGCGATGATTCATCAGCTTTTGTTCAATTAAATAGGAACAAAGAAAGTATATCTCTTGATATTAAAGAAAAGTCGGGAAAAGAAATTTTAAAAAAGCTAATTAAAACTGCTGATGTTTTAATTGAAAATTCAAGAGTGGGCACTATGGATAAATTGGGATTTGGGTATGATGACGTCAAAAAAATAAATTCGAAAATTATCTATTGCTCGATAACTGGTTTTGGTTCTGAAGGGCCATATTCAAAAAGAGGTGGGTTTGATTTAATTGCTCAAGGAATGAGTGGTTTAATGAGCATAACTGGTCATCCTGATTCACCTCCAGCAAAAGTTGGTGTTCCAATTGCTGATCTAAATACTGGAATGTTTGCTATGCAAGGAATTTTGTCTGCCTATATACATAGATTGAAAAAAAATGAGGGTCAATATATGGAAGTTTCATTACTTGAATCAGCCCTCGCTTATACAATGTATGAAAGCAGTATCTATTTTACAACTGGTAAAATCTCTACGCCAGATGGTTCTGCTCACAGACTCACAGCTCCTTACCAGGCATTTAAAACTAAGGATGGTTACATAAATATTGGTGCAGCTAATCAGTCTAATTGGGAAAGGCTACTAAATGTATTAGGTCTAGAAAATTTAAATAAAGATCCAGATTTTTCAGATTCAAAAAGTAGACAAGTGAATAGAAAAAAACTTGAAAAAATTCTTGAAAAAATTTTTATAACTAAATCAAGTAAAGAATGGATAAAAATGTTAATCGAAAGCAGTATTCCAAGTGGGCCTATTTATAATATGAAAGAAGTATGGGAAGACGAACAGGTAAAATACAGAAAAATGGATGTTAAATTAGACCACCCGAAACAAAAGAAAAGCAGAAATATTGGCGTAGCAGTCAAATTAAGTAAAACTCCAGGAAAAATTAAAACTCCTGCACCATTGTACGGAGAGCATTCAAGCAAAATACTTAAAGAATTGGGTTATTCTGAAGATGAAATTAAAAATTTAATTAACTCAAATATTTCAGGCATGGGATAAATTAAATTTGCTCAATCCATTTATTTAATTCAAACATTTGATCAGGAATTATCTGATGCCCAATATTAAATTCATGGTAATCCAGTATTAAATTTTTTGTTTCTATGAAACTTTTTATTTTTCTACCTTCTCCAATATTTAAAACTTCATCATTAGTTCCATGTGATAAAAATATCTTTGTATTTTTATTAATAACAATTTCATTTTCTAATTCTTCATACATTCTTGACCCAATAATAAATAACCCATTTATTTTTCCTCTATAATTATTATGCAATGTCATAATTCCTCCCTGAGAAAAACCTCCTAAGAATAATTTTTTTATTTTAAAATTTGCATCTTCTAAAAATTCATCAATTGATTCATTTATATAATTTTGGGAAATAGCAAATTCATCAAAATTTTCTAACGGGAATTGATACCAATAATACCCAGATTGAATACCACTAAAAATCAACTCAAAAGGGGCGTTCAAAAAAACATAAACATTATCTTTACTAAGATATTCAATTACACCAGATATACCGTTCATACTATCTCCATAACCGTGCATAAAAAAGACAACATTATATTCTTTATTTGTATCAATATTTTTTGGGTAAAAAACTAAATATTTTAATTTTTTTCCTAACTTTTCTTCAAAATTCATTTGAGTCTCCAAAATGATAAAAATGGTTTACTGGACCTGGCCCATTTCCAACACTGTATGAATTTTTTAAAGCTTTTGTTAAAAAATCTTTAGATTTTCTTATAGCAAATTCAATTGATTCACCTTTAGCTATAAATGTTGCTATCGCTGCAGATAAAGTACAGCCAGTCCCGTGAGTATTAATTGTGTCAATCCTTAATTCTTTAAAACTTTTAACTTTCATATCACTAGAAATTAAAAAATCTTCTGAATATTTTCCTTTAAAATGACCTCCTTTTATAAGTACATTTTTTGCGCCAAGTTCAATTATTTTTTTTCCAGACATTATTAAGGTATCTTCAGATAAAATTTTCATATTTGAAATTTTTTCAGCCTCTAGAATATTTGGTGTTACCAAAATTGAAATCGGAATAAGATCTTTGACGTAAGAGTTAATTGCATCGTCTTCTAATAATGAATCCCCGCTTTCAGAAACCATTACAGGATCAACAATTAAATTATTTACTTTAAATTTTTGAATTTTCTTTACAACTGATTTGATAATCTTGCTATTTGCTAGCATTCCAGTTTTAATCGCATCTGCCCCAATATCAGTTAAAACTGACTCTATTTGGGAATCTACTATTTCTTCATCAAGGACTTTTACATTTTGCACTCCAATACTATTTTGTGCTGTAATAGCTGTAATTACAGATGTCCCGTATGCTCCCAATGAGGCAAAAGTTTTTAAGTCAGCTTGTATACCAGCGCCTGCTCCAGAATCAGAACCTGCAACTGTTAATACTTTATTTTTGAAATGTTCCATGATCACAATTAAACTGTTAATAATTCTATTTATAAAATCATACAATGAAACTGAGAGGATAAAAAATATGGCTGAAATGAGGAAAAATATAATTAAAGAAAAATTATCTAATGGTCAAAAAGCTTTAACACTAATGGGTGTTGCAAACCCTGATCAAGTTGATCAATTAGGGCCTCTAGATTTTGATGGGATTTGGCTTGAAGCAGAACATGGCCCCATAGATTTTGCTGATATTTCTGATTTCACCAGAGCTTGCGACATATGGAACAAAACATCAATAACAAGAGTTCATCAAAATGAGCCTGGCGTTATATACAGAACACTTGATAGAGGCAGTCAAGGAGTATGTGTGCCTCATGTAAATTCAGCAGAAGAGGCAAAAAGAGTCGTAGATGCAGGAAAATTTGCTCCCATAGGTAACAGAGGTTTAACTACTAGCAGGCAAGGTTATGGGGTTGATGATTATCATAGGAAAGCTAATGATGAATCATTATTAATGGTTCTTATTGAAGACATTATAGCTGTACAAAATTTAGATGAAATTTTAGAAGTTGATGAAATTGATGTTTTCTTTGTTGCTCCCAATGATCTTGCTGCAACAATGGGGTATATTGGAAAAAGTGATCATAAAGATGTGCAGGAAACTATAGAAAATACACTTAAAAGAATTGTCTCATCTGGTAGAACAGC
>JACETA010000060.1 GCA_013911545.1 Chloroflexota bacterium
ACAAGCTTTCTTAGAAGAAGCAGCATTGCAATGTGGTATTTGCACTCCTGGTTTTTTAGTTTCTGCAAAAGCCTTATTGGATAATGAACCTAAGCCGTCAGAAGATAGAATTAGACATTGGTTGGCAGGGAATTTATGCAGGTGTACCGGATATGACAAAATTGTAAAGGCAGTAAAAAAAGCATCAGATTAATTGGGGGATTAAATGGTTTCTAAAGAAAAAAAAAGTGATTATAAAGTAATTGGAACAAGACCAATTAGGCACGATGGTTACGACAAAGTAACTGGTAGAGCTCAATATGGTGCAGATATAAAGTTGCCTGGAATGATTTATGGTGCTGTACTTAGAAGTCCTCACGCTCATGCAAAAATTAAAAATATTGATACTTCTAAGGCTGAAAATACAAATGGAGTTTTTGCAGTAATGACCGCAAAAGACTTGCCTAGACTAA
Source organism: Chloroflexota bacterium (assembly GCA_013911545.1). Lineage (GTDB taxonomy): Bacteria > Chloroflexota > Dehalococcoidia > Lucifugimonadales > Lucifugimonadaceae. The sequence goes on from JACETA010000060.1 coordinate 453, forward strand.
CAGATAAGCAAAGAGGAAATTCTGAAGAATCAGGATCTGAAAAACATTTAAGTGAAAATGTTATGGCATCAGATAAAGTGCTCTATAAGGGTCATGTGGTTGCTGCAGTATCTGCTAATGATGTAAATACTGCTAGAGAAGCAGCTAAGAAAATTATTGTTGAATATGAAATTTTGAAACCAGTAATAAATGTTGATCAAGCCATGGATAAAGATGCTCCAATATTACACGAAGATTTCGTAGGAGATCATTTGGGTAAGAAGGTAAAAAATACTAATATTGCTACTTATAACAGATATAAAATTGGAGATGCAGAAGAAGCATTCAAAAATTGTGATCTTGTTATTGAAAAAGAAGTGGAGCTTCAAACAGTTCATCAAGGATATATTGAACCTCATAGTGGTACAGCTATATGGGATGAGGATGACAGAGTAAAAGTTTGGACTAGCACTCAAGGATCTTTTTCTAACAGAGATAGTGTTTCAAAGGTTTTAAATCTTGATGTTTCTAGGGTAAAAGTTACTCCCATGGAAATTGGAGGTGGTTTTGGAGGCAAGATACCAGTTTATTTAGAACCTATTGCAGCAGTTTTATCAAAAAAATCTAGAAGGCCTGTTCAGTTAGTTATGTCCAGAACAGATGTTTTTGATGCAAGTGGTCCTGCACCTGGTGGTAAAGTTATTGTTAAAATTGGAGTTAATAAAGAAGGGAAAATGCTTGCTGGTTATGCTGATATTAGGTTAGAAGCTGGCGGATACCCTGAAGCATTTATTGAGGCAGCAGCAAAATGTGTTTTTTCTTGCTACGACATTCCTGCTATGGATATAGAAGCTTATGATGTTCTTGTTAATAAACCAAGCTCTGCTCCATATAGAGCTCCTGGTTCTCCTCAAGTTGCTTTTGCCACTGAAACAGTTGTTGATGAGATATGTAATAAGCTGAATTTAGATTTAATAGATTTCAGGTTACAGAATGTTGCTGAAAAAGGAACAAGAACAGCTCTTGGGCCAAAATATAGAAAAATTGGCCTCAAACAAGTTCTTGAAGCTGCAAAAAAATCTGATCATTGGAATTCTAAAATAGACAAAAACCCACCTAACAAGAAACTTAGAGGCAGAGGTATTGCAAGCGGATACTGGTTTAATATAGGAGAAAAATCAGCTGTTAATTTGTCACTAAATATGGATGGGACTGTTATCTTAACAGAAGGCTCAACAGATATTGGCGGCTCAAGAGCATCTATTGCTATGCAGGCAGCTGAAGTACTAGGTATTGCAGCGGAGTCAGTTAGACCATCAGTTGTCGATACCGACAGTATTGGTCATACTGATGTAACTGGCGGGAGCAGAACAACTTATGCTACTGGTTATGCAGCGTACAAAGCTGCCCACATCCTTATTGATGAAATAACAAGCAAAGCTGCAAAAATTTGGGACATTCCAGAAGATGAGATAATTTATGAAAATGGATCAATAAGTTCCAAAACTGATTCAGAGTTAAAGATGACTCTTAGAGAGTTTGCTGACCAAAACCCTTTTGGGCCAGTTGTTTCTAGTGCTTCTGTAGATTTAGAGGAAGCGGCAGGAGGATTTGGAACTCATATAGTTGATCTTGAAATTGATCCAGAGACAGGCAAAACTGACGTAATTAGATACACAGTTCTTCAAGATGTTGGAAAAGCAATCCATCCAGCTTATGTTGAAGGCCAACTCCAGGGAGGAGCTACCCAAGGAATTGGGTGGGCGCTTAACGAAGAGTATTTTATGAGTGAACAAGGAACTATGCTTAATTCAAGTTATCTTGACTACAGAATGCCAATTGCCTTAGATTTGCCAATGATTGAAACAGTATTAGTGGAAGTCCCTAGCGAAGACCATCCTTTCGGGGTAAGAGGGGTTGGAGAGACGCCAATTTGCCCACCTGTTCCTGCAATATCAAATGCGGTAAATGATGCTATAGGCACAAGGATATTAAGTACTCCTATAAAGGCTTCAAAAATATTAAATACATTAAAAAATATCTAATTCTTTTTCATGATAAAAGTTTTTTTACCTTACAGGACTAGGAAATTATTTGATTTGCCAGTTGAAGTAAACGCGGAAGGTAATAATCTAAGAAATTTGATAGAATTTTTAGATAAAAAATATCCTGGTTTAAAACAGGAATTAGTTGATGAAGAGAAATTGAAACCTACAATCTCTGCAGTTATAGACGGAAGAACTACGAGACTAGGATTGATACAGAAATTAGAAAATGTTTCTGAAATTCATTTCTTACCATCAATTGCTGGTGGATAAAAATGAAAAAAAAATTTCCTGACTTAGAACCTAAGCCTTCTTTTTCAAATATAGAAAATGAAATTTTAGATTCTTGGAAAAAAAATAATATTTTTCAAAAGAGTTTAGATAAAAATAACGATTCTGAATACGTTTTTTACGATGGCCCTCCTTTTGCTAATGGGCTCCCTCATTATGGGCATTTATTGACAGGATTTGTTAAAGATATAATTCCTAGGTTTCAAACAATGTTAGGCAACAAAGTTGACAGAAGGTTTGGGTGGGATTGTCACGGATTGCCCGCAGAAATGGAATCTGAAAAAGAAATTGGGGTATCTGGTAGAGCAGAAATTATTAAATTCGGTGTTGAAAATTTTAATAATCATTGCAAGCAATCAGTAATGAAATATACACAAGAATGGGAAAAGTCAGTCTACAGGCAAGCACGATGGGTTGACTTTGAAAATGATTACAAAACTATGGATATTTCTTATATGGAGTCAGTAATATGGGCTTTTAAGGAACTATGGAAAAAAGGATTAATATATGAAAAAGATAGAGTTATGCCATATTCGTGGAAAGCAGAAACTCCAATTTCAAATTTTGAAACAAGACTTGATGACTCGTATAGAGAAAGGACAGATCCCGCGGTTACAGTCAAAGTTAAAATTAGTGATTATGACATTGAGTCATCTATTTTAATATGGACAACTACCCCGTGGACATTACCTTCAAACCTAGCAATTGCTGTAAATAAAGATTTAGATTATTTACTTTTGAATAAAGAAGGTGAAAATTTAATAATTGGTGAATTTGCATATGATAAATATATGGAAGAGTTAGATGGTTTTAATATCCGAAAAAAAATAAAAGGAACAGAAATTATTGGTTTAAATTATGAACCTATATTTCCATATTTTAAAAATGAAAAAAATGCTTTTAAGATACTTTCTGGAGACTTTGTAAACACCGAAGAAGGTACTGGAATTGTTCATATGGCTCCAGGGTTTGGTGAAGATGATCAAATTGTGTGCGAGGAAAATGGTATAAGTTCAATTTGTCCTGTGGATTCAAAAGGTCGCTTTACTTCTGAAGTTAAAGACTATGAAGGAATATTGGTTTTTGATTCAAATAAAGAAATTATAAAAAAATTAAAAACAGATAATGTTTTACTTAAGCATGAAAATTATAAGCATAATTATCCTCATAGCTGGAGAACTGATGAGCCATTAATTTATCGTACTCTTAATTCATGGTACGTAGAAGTTTCAAAATTCAAAGATAAAATGGTAGAAAATAATAAGAATATAAATTGGATACCAGACCACATTAAAGATGGATCATTTGGGAATTGGCTTGAAGGCGCTAGAGATTGGTCAATAAGTAGAAATAGATTTTGGGGAACACCAATTCCTGTATGGAAAAGCTCTGACCCAAAATATCCAAGAGTCGATGTTTATGGAAGTATAGATGAAATTGAAAATGATTTTGGAGTCAGACCAAAAAATTTACACAGACCTTTTATTGATGAATTATCTAGACCTAACCCAGATGACCCAACTGGAAAAAGTAAAATGGTTAGGGTTGAAGAGGTTTTTGATTGTTGGTTTGAGTCAGGCTCAATGCCATTTGCACAAGTTCATTATCCATTTGAAAATAAAGAATGGTTTGAATCTCATTTCCCGGCAGATTTTATTGTTGAATATATTGCTCAAACTAGAGGTTGGTTTTACACTTTAATGGTGCTATCAACAGCTCTTTTTGATAGGCCTCCATTTCTAAATGCTATTGGTCATGGGGTTGTAGTTGATGAAAATGGATCAAAGCTTTCTAAAAGGCTAAATAACTACCCAGCACCCGATGAAGTATGGAATAATTTTGGTGCTGATGCACTGCGCTGGTTTTTAGTTTCGTCTCCTATATTACGTGGTCAAAATTTAGTAATGGATAGAGACGGATCTGGAATAGATGCATCTCTAAGACAGGTAATAGTTCCATTATGGAATTCAGTTTATTTTTTTACTTTGTATTGCAATATTGAAGATTATAGTCCTAATTTGATAAATGATTCAGATTTACCTATAGATAGGTATATTCTTTCAAAGGTTCATATGGCATCTAATGATGTAAAGCAGTGTTTAAGTAATTACGATATAACCTCGGCCTGTAATATTATTTCTGAATTTATTGATACTCTAAATAATTGGTATATAAGGCGATCTAGAAATAGGTTTTGGGACAAAGCAACAAATAAAAATGCAAAAGACGCATATGACACTCTCTATACAGTATTAAATATTTTATTAAAATTTTCTGCCCCTTTGATTCCTTTAGTTAGTGAAAAACTTTATATGAACTTAAATAATGGGGATTCTGTTCATTTGCAGGACTGGCCTGAACTTGACGAATTTATTTTAGATGAAGAATTGATATCGAATATGGATAAGGTAAGAAAAATTGTTTCATCTGCGTTATCAATTAGGAAAAAAAATAAGATTAGAGTGCGGCAACCTTTAAACTTATTAAAAATAAATATTGATAAAAATGAATGGATTGAGAATTATATAGAAC
>JACETA010000061.1 GCA_013911545.1 Chloroflexota bacterium
TCTTTCTTGCATTATTTGTTCCTGAAAGTAAAGCATCCTCAACTAATTTTGGATTATTTTCAAAATATTGCCTTTTCTCTCTAATTGGGTTCAAGAATTCATTTAAAGCATTAGCTAAATCCTTTTTAACCTCAACGTCACCAACTTTACCTTCCCTGTATCTTTTCTTAAAATCTTCTACTTTCTCTTTGTCTTTATTAAATGCGTCATGGTATTCAAAAACTGGATTGCCTTCAACTGTCCCTGGGTCAGTTGCTTTTAATCTATTTGGATCAGTGTACATAGACATTACAGCTTTATTAACCTGTTCTTCAGAAAATCTTAATTCGATAACGTTGCCCTTGGATTTACTCATTTTATTTCCACCGTCAGTACCTTTTAATCTTGGGACTCTTCCAATTTTTATTCCAGGCTCATTAAAAATTGGTTCAAATATTCTATTAAATTTTCTTACTACCTCCCTTGTCATTTCTATGTGAGGAGCCTGATCTTCTCCAACAGGAACTAGGTCAGCTCTTGGAAGCAAAATATCCGCAACTTGGCTCATGGGGTAGTTATAAAACCCTACTGTCCTTTTTTCTATTGCTAACTGATCTATCTCGCTTTTAAGAGTAGGGTTTCTCTCCAGCATTCCTAAAGGGGTCACAAAGCTTAGAAGCATAGTTAATTCAGCATGCTCAGGAATATAGCTTTGTATAACATAATTGCTTTTATTTGGATCAAGTCCAACAGATAACCAATCAATTGCAACTTGTCTTACCGAATCAGTAATTTTATCGACATCATCAAAATTATCTCCAAGGGCTTGGTAATCTGCAATCAGAAAGAATGATTCAAAAGAATCTTGGTATTCAAGCCAAGTTTCTAATGCTCCAACATAATGCCCTAAGTGAAGTGCACCAGTAGGCCTTATTCCAGTAAGTATTCTTTTCTTATTTTCCATTTAAGTTCTTTGATTCCAGTCTTTGCCAAATTCATCAAAACGTTTATTTAATTCATCAATAACATTTACAGACATTTTTAAACATTCTGAATACATATTTATATTATTTATTAGATGTTTTGGATTCTGGGTTCCAATTATACCAACATCTATTTCATTAAAGCTAAAAACATACCCCATAGAAGTGAGGATTCTATTTTCGGGCTCTTGATTAATTTTTCCTAACCCTTTAATTATTCCCGCCCTCCTGAAGTATTCCTCTGCATAGTTAGAGGGTGCAGAATGAACATTTGGGTTTTCGTTAGCTCTCCAAGCACCATTTGCAATTGGACGTTTTGCAATTAATCCTAAATTAATTTTTCTAACAATATCAAAAAGTTTATATCTTGCTTTTTGCTCAACTAAGTTAAAACTTGTTTGCATAGTTTCAAATTTATTACTCTCAGCTGCCCATATTACTGCATCATTATCGCCACTAAAACCAAGATGTAATATCTTGCCATCTGACTTAGCTTCTTCCAGAGCTTTTATCACTTCACCGCGCTCCAAAGTTTCTACATCACAGGAATGAAGCTGCATAATGTCTACTCTATCTGTTTTTAATAGACTCAAGCTTCTATCTATGCTTTTTTTTACCCCTTTATATGTCCAGTCAGGCAGGTTGGGATTAAACCTTGAAGAATGGCCGCATTTAGAGGCAAGAACTATCTCATTTCTTTTGTTAGATAAATTTTCACCAACAAATTCTTCACTCATCCCATAACATGAAGCTGTATCAAAAAAATTTATACCATTATCTAGTGCGGTGTGTAAGATTTGCTTTGATGTTTCCTTGTCACTAGAACCTATTTCTGAAAGACCAATTCCTAGCCTGCTAACTTCTAGCCCTGTCCTACCAAGTAAAACTTTTTCCATTATTACTCCAAACAACAAAGCGACCCACAAATTAAGTGGGTCGCTTTAAATTTTGCTTAAATAATTTAAGTTAGCTTATTTGCTTTTCAACTTCAGCAACATCTTTATCGCTTAGTATTCTGAATACCTTTGAAGATGGATCTTCAGCAGCTACACCTTGAACTGCCTTACGGCCATTCTTCATTGTAACTATTTTAGGGTTAGCAATTTCAACAACTTTCTTTAATTTAACACTGTACGCTGTTAATTTCATTTAAAGACCTCCTAGTCCAATCTTAGAGTAACGTCGATTTACATCTAAATTAATATACTAGAATTGTACTTAAATAAACTTGAATGTTCAACTATAATGTATAAAAATCAACTTATAGTTATTGTGCTACATTTCTAGCAGGCATAATTCTTAATAATAATTTAATAAAGAAGGTTCAAAAATAAATTGATTGAAAAAATCGAAAAATTGAAAATTAAAGCTGAAAATGATCTTAAATCATGCATTTCTAGTGAAGATTTAGAGATCTGGAGAATAAATTATTTAGGTAGAAAGTCAGAATTATCAGATATTTTAAAGAATATAAAGAATCTTGACCAAGATCTAAAAAAATCAGTTGGATCTCTGGGGAATAAAACAAGAATAGGCCTTGAAGAACAGTTTGAAAGCTCAAAAAATAAGATTCTGGGTATAAATGTAAATAAAAAACCTATAGAAGACTATTCAATTCCAAGTAGGAATATTTCTGTGGGAAAGCTTCATCCAGTTACATTAACTTTAAGAGAAATTAAAAAGGCTTTTAATTCATTAGGCTTTCAAGTTGAAGAAGGTCCAGAAATTGAGCTAGATAAATATAATTTTGATATGTTGAATATACCTGAAGACCATCCTGCCAGAGATATGTGGGATACGATGTGGATTGACGAGAAAAGCAATAAAAATGGCGAAAAAATGCTTCTAAGGACACATACTTCTCCAGTTCAGGCAAGAATTATGGAAAACCAAGACCCTCCTATAAGAGTTATTGTTCCAGGGAAGTGCTATAGGTATGAGGCAACTGACTCTACCCATGAATGGCATTTTTACCAAGTTGAAGGTTTAGCGGTCGATAAAAATTTAACTTTTTCAGACCTCAAAGGGACACTGTATGAATTTGCAAAAAAAATGTTTGGTAGTGAAACTAAAATCAGGTTTAGGTGTGATTACTTCCCCTTTGTTGAGCCTGGCGTTGATATGTCAATTTACTGGGAAGGCAAATGGTTAGAAATTCTTGGAGCAGGAATGGTTCACCCTAAGGTATTTGAAAAAGCGGGGTATGAAGATAAGGATCTGTCCGGATTTGCCTTTGGTATGGGTCCTGAAAGAATTGCAATGATAAAACATAATATTGATGACATTAGACTATTTTATTCTAATGATTTGAGATTCTTAGAACAATTTTAGGAAAAAATGAAAGTACCAATAAGCTGGTTAAAAAATTATATAAATATTAATGAAAGTAATCTTGATGATCTGCTTCATCGTTTAACACTAGCTGGCACAGAAGTTGAGTCAGTCGAAATCCAAGGAAATTGGGAAGGTGTAAAAGTTGGCCAAGTTCTTGAAATTTCAAAACATCCAAACGCAGATCGATTGAATCTTGTTAAAGTTAATTCCGGTGACAATTCGCCTATTGATGTAGTGTGTGGTGCTAATAATTTATACGTTGATCAAAAAATTGCATTTGCGCCTGTTGGTTCAAAATTATTTAGCCCAAAGAGTAATAAAATGGAAACTTTAAAAAAATCTAAAATAAGAGGTGAAATTTCAAATGGAATGATATGCTCTTCCCTTGAACTTGGCTTGGGCGAAGATCATGACGGAATATTAGATTTAGACAAAGAGATGGAAATTGGAAAAAATCTTGAGGATTATTTTTCAGATATAATTATTGATTTTGAATTAACTCCCAACAGGCCAGACTGCTTGGGAATTTATGGAATAGCTAGAGAAGTTTCTGCAGTTACTAAAGAGCAGCTTAAAGATTTAGAAATTCATCATAATTCTAAATCTGATAAGAATTTTAATAATTTAGAAATTGAAATTGAAGCTAAAGACTTATGTAAAAGATATATGGGTGTTGCTATTGATGGCGTAAAAATTGAAGAGTCGCCCAAATGGCTTAAATCTGCATTATTATCAATAGGGGAAAATCCAATTAACAATATTGTTGATATAACAAACTATGTTATGTTCGAAATTGGCCAACCACTTCATGCATTTGATTACAATAAAATAAAAAATAAAAAAATTATTGTTAGAAGAGCAAAAGAAAATGAAAAACTCATTACCTTAGATGATGAATCTAGAGACCTAAAAAATGATATGTTGGTAATCGCTGATTCAGATTCACCTATTGCACTTGCTGGAATTAAGGGCGGTAAAGAATCAGGAATTCAAAATACAACATCAACTATTGTTTTAGAATCAGCATGTTTTGAGGGTGGGAATAACAGAAAAACGGCTAATCACTTTGATTTGAAAAGTCAGGCAACTTTAAGATTTGAAAAGAATTTAAAGCCAGAATTATGTGATATTGCATTTAACAGGGCTATAAATTTGATTTTGCAAATATGCGGCGGGAGCATTTCTTCTGACATAATTGACATAGGACTTAAAGAGGAATTAAAAGTAATTGATATTTCGTTAGATAAAATTAATTCTGTACTTGGTTTTGCGTTTAATGAAAAAAATATAGACGAAATATTTAAAAAATTAAATTTTGATTTTGATAAGAAAAATAAAGATAAATTAATTTGGTCAGTTACATCTCCTTTTTGGAGGCCTGATATAAATATCCCTGAAGATTTAATTGAAGAGATAAGTCGAATCGAAGGCTATGATTCTATACCTGCTACACCAATTTCCGGTGTAATACCAGAGTGGAAACCTAATGATTATTTAGAATTTCTTGATGAAATTGCAGATTTAAATGTTGCTGCAGGATTTAATGAAGTTATAAATTATTCGGCAGACTCTTTAGAGAATTTAAAATATTTTAGTCCTGAAATAAAAGAAAATGAATATATTAAAATCCTTAACCCTATGTCTACTGAGGTTGAATTTATGAAGTCCTCTCTTAAATCAGGAATGCTGAAAACATTAGGCTTAAATTCAAGGAATTTAAATAGAAATATAAATCTTTTTGAAATCGGAACAACATTTAGAAAAAATAAAAATAAAGAGTTGCCAATTCAAGAAAAAAACTTAGTAGTAGGATTAATTGGGAATTACGAAAAAACAGTATGGAGCAAAGAAAGAAAAATAGATTTTTTTGATGCAAAATCATTCCTTGATACTTTTTTTAAAAATCTAAAAATTAATTTTGAAATAAGCCCCAAAAATTATTCTTTTTTCGACCCAGAAAAAGGTTACTGCATAAATATTGATACTC
>JACETA010000062.1 GCA_013911545.1 Chloroflexota bacterium
GTTTTAGATAGTGATAATTTTTCTTCAATTAATTCTCAAGAGGTACTTTCTATTCCTAAATCAAAAGATACACTTATGAGCCTATTTTTCGGTGAAAAATTTTCAAGAGTCATGTCTAGTTGGGGTAAAAGTAAAAATGATTAATTTAAATAAATCTACAAATTTTTCAGGCACTATTACTATTCCTAGTGATAAAAGTATTTCACATAGATCTGCAATCTTGAACTCAATTTCATATGGTGAAGCTAATATTAATAATTTTAGCAATGGAGATGATTGTTTATCGACTTTAAGTGTTCTTCAAGGTTTAGGTGTTCAAATCGAAATTGATGATAAACAAGATTTTCTAAATATTAAATTAACTGGGAATGGTTTTAAGGGTCTAAAAAAACCTTCGTCTGTTTTGAATGTCGGAAATAGCGGTACAACAACTAGATTAATTTCAGGTATATTATCAACATTAAAATTTGATACTACTCTTTCTGGTGATAATTCATTAAATTCAAGACCAATGAAAAGAATAATTGATCCATTATTAAAAATGGGAGCAAAAATATCATCAAATGAAAATATGGCACCATTATCTTTTCATCCTTCAATATTAAAAGGGATAGACTTTAAGATGAATATTTCAAGTGCACAAGTTAAAAGTTGTATTATGCTTGCTGGTCTAAATTCTTTAAATAGAACATATATTCAGCAGCCGTCATTATCTAGAGATCATACTGAGAGAATGTTAAAAGGTATGGGAGCAAAAATTGAAACAAACGGTAATGATATTTTTCTTGAGCCTTCTAAATTGAATTCTATAGATTTAACAATACCAGGTGATGTAAGTTCAGCAGCCTTTTGGATTGTTGGGGCTCTAATACATCCTAATAGTAACTTATTATTAAAAAATGTTGGATTAAATTCTTTGCGAACTGGAGTAATAGATGTTTTAAAAAATATGGGCGGAAATATTGTTATTGAAAATCATAGAATTCAGGCAAATGAACCTGTTGGTGATATAAGAGTTAGGTCATCTAATTTAATTGGTACTGAAATATCAGGTGATATTATCCCTAAATTAATTGATGAGATACCTATAATTATAATTGCATCATCTGTAGCTAGTGGCCCAACTCTAATTAAAAATGCTGAAGAGCTTAGATTTAAAGAAACTGACAGATTGCTAGCTATGTCAAAATTTTTAGAAAAATCTAAAATTAAGCACCAGCTTAACGAAGACGGTATAAAAATTTTTGGTGACAGTGAATTTATTGGTGGAGAATTTGATTCATTTGATGACCATAGAATAGCAATGTCTATTGCAATTAGCTCAATAGTGGCGAAAAATAATACTATTATAAATGACCATAAGGTTGCTTCAATATCTTATAAAAATTTTTATAATCACTTAGAACTTTTAAAAACATAATTTGATAGAAAAAGACAAACAATCAAATATTTTTATAATTTCTGGACCGTCTGGTGTTGGCAAAGATACATTAATGGATATAGTTGCTGAAAATAATTCAGACATAGTTCATATTGCAATTACAGCTACAACAAGAAAACCAAGATCAAATGAAACAAATGGTATAAATCATTACTTTTATAATGAAATAGATTTTAAAAATCTAATTGATCAAAAATTATTAATTGAATGGGCTAAAGTATATGATAATTTTTATGGTGTCCCCTACAGCGAAATTACTGAAAATTTAAATATTAATAAAAAAGTTTTATTAAGAGTTGATGTTCAGGGGGCAAAAAGATTAAAAAATATTATTCCGCACTCTAAATTTATTTTTATTAATGCTGAATCAGAAGATGATTTGATATTAAGACTTAAAAAAAGACATGAAAATTCAGACACAGATATTCAAAATAGAATTAATCAGTCAAAAAGTGAAATTAATGAAGCAGATTGGTTTGATTATATTGTTATAAATTATCCTGATAAAATTGATAAAGCAGTAGAAGAATTAACTAAACTTTTAGGTTTATTAAAATGAAAATAATTGTTGCACCACAATCTTTTAAAGGGTCTTTATCAGCAAAAGAGGCTTCAAATATTATATCCCAGTCAGTTAGTGAGATATTTCCTGAAGCTGAAATAGTTCAAATTCCAATAGCTGACGGTGGTGATGGCACATTAGAAACTATTATTGATGCTACTGATGGTCAATTAAAGACTACAAATGTTACAGGGCCACTAAACGACAATATAAATGCACAATGGGGATTATTTGAGGCTGCTGATTCAAAAAAAACTGCAATAATAGAGATGGCTAGAAGTTCAGGGCTAGCTCTTTTAGACCCTGAAAAGCTTAACCCATATCTAGCTACTACATATGGAACAGGAGAATTAATATTAGAAGCAATAAATAGTGGTTGTAATAAAATTATCCTTGGTATTGGCGGTAGTGCAACAAATGATTGCGGGGTTGGCTTAGCTAATGCACTTGGTATTAAATTTAATGACATTAATGGTAATGAAATTATTCATGATGTAAAAAAATTTATAGATATTGCTTTGATTGACTTATCTAATATAAACCCTAAATTAAAAGATATTAAGTTTGAAGTTGCTTGTGATGTAACTAATAAATTATGCGGAAAAGAAGGTGCTTCTTATATTTATGGCCCACAAAAAGGTGCGTCAAAAAATGATATTAAAATTTTAGATAAAAACTTGTTTCATTTAGGTGAAATTATAAATAATCAATTAAATATTGATGTATTAAATATAAATGGTGGTGGTGCAGCTGGAGGTTTAGGTGCAGGAATGGTTGCTTTTTTTAATGCAACATTAAAACCAGGAGTTGAAATCATATTTGATTCTTTGAATGTAGAAGAGAGGATTCAAAAATCTGATCTCATTATTACAGGTGAAGGTCAATTTGATATATCTTCAACATTTAATAAAGCACCTACCGCAATAGCTAAATTGGGAAAAAAATATAATATCCCAACAATCGGAATTTCTGGTTCTTTAGGTGAAGGTTTTGAAAAATTGGATGAATTTGGTATTTTATCTAAAACAACCTTGATAAATAAAATATCATCATTAGAAGATAATATTAATAACGCAAAAAAATTGTTAAAAATAGCTTCAATAGAACAATTGAAAGCAGTTAAGATAGGAATGAATTTATGAGTTCATATGACATTACAGTTATTGGTGGCGGTGCAATTGGTTTCGGCACAGTATTAGGCCTGCAAAGAAAAAATCCATACTTAAAGATAGCTTTAATTGAAAAGGATGATGTTGTTTCTAACCATCAAACAGGAAACAATAGTGGAGTTATTCACTCTGGCATATATTATAAACCCGGTTCATTAAAAGCTGATTTTTGCGTTGAAGGAAGACAAAGTATTGCTGATTTTTGCATTGAAAATGATCTTAAATATGATAAATGCGGAAAAATAATTGTTGCATATAACGAAGAAGAATTGCCAAGGCTAGATAATCTATATGAACGAGGCATAGCTAATAAAGTAAAAGGTTTAGAGTTAATTGGCCCAGAGAGAATTAAAGAAATTGAACCACATGCAACAGGTATAAAAGCTTTATATTCGCCTAATACTGGGATTGTAGATTACAGAGAGATTACAGAAAAATATGCTCAAATTACAATGGAAAATGGCGCTGATATTAAATTAGGTACTTCATTTGAAGATTATTGGGATCCTAGAACTGTTGGAAAGAATTTAATACTAGAAACTTCTAAAGGTGAAATTGAAACTAAATTAACTATTAATTGCGCTGGGCTTTACTCAGATATTGTTGCTAAAAAGATGGGTGTTTCACCTAAACTTAGAATAATTCCTTTTAGAGGTGAGTATTACAATATAAAACCTGAAAAGAAACATTTAGTTAAAGGGTTAATTTATCCTGTGCCAGATCCAAAATTTCCATTTCTAGGTGTTCATTTCACAAAGACAGTACATGATGGACTTATTGAGGCTGGTCCAAATGCTGTATTAGGTTGGGCTAGAGAAGCTTATAGAAAAATTAATGTTAACCCAAAAGAACTTTTAAATACTCTTACTTATCCTGGATTTATTCAATTTGCATTACAAAATTGGATGATTGGTTTTAATGAAATTAATAGGTCTTTTAGAAAACGTGTATTTGTTAAAGATTTACAAAAAATGATCCCTGAGATTAAATCATCTGACTTAATGACTGGTGGCGCTGGAGTTAGAGCTCAAGCAATAGGTAGGGATGGCGAACTTATAGATGATTTTGCTTTTGAATTTACTGAAAAATCAATTCACGTGCTTAATGCCCCATCACCTGGAGCGACTTCATCTCTGGTTATTGGGAAATATATTGCTAATTTAGCAATAGAAAAATTAACTTCTTGACTAAAAGCAACCTATAAGATTAAATCTAATTAACTATTTATTTAGGGAAAACGGAATCGGTTTATATCCGAACGGTTTGCGCCACTGTTAAGCAAATCCTTTTTTTAGTCACTGACAAACTTCTTGTTGGGAAGGCTAATCAAAAATTTTGCATAAGTCAGGAGACCTCCCTGAAAATTTATTGAAAGGATTTTCGCAATAAGAATTCTGATTTTCAGAAATTTATTGTGTTCATATTATGTTGGACACTAATTTAAAATCATTAAGGCATTTTTCTGCATATAATAAGCTTTTATTTATTTCGCCTGTCATATTATTTCTTTTATTTGTTGTTTCAATAATTTCTCTATCAAATGGTGCAGTCACAACTTCATATCAAGATTTATTTAATTATGTATTAAGTTTTTTTATTTCAACTAATGAAATTGACCCTATTAAAGAAAAAGTAATTTCGAATATAAGATTTCCAAGGATAATATTATCTATATTAGTAGGTGCTGCACTGGCTGTTTCAGGCGCATCTCTTCAAGGTATCTTCAAAAATCCAATGGCTGACCCTGGTATAATAGGCGTATCTTCAGGTGCTGCTGTAGGAGCAGTTTTAATATTATCTCTAGGCCTTGCTTCATACTCAATATTAATGTTGCCTATTTTTTCATTTTTTGGAGGGATGTTTGCTGCTTTTTTAGTTTTCTTAATTTCTAGATTGGCTTCTTCATCATCTAGTTCGTCGTTTATATTATCGGGATTGGCTATATCAGCTTTTTTAAATTCATTAATCTCATTGATACTCGTTTCATCAAAAAAATTTGGTGAACTTACTTCAATACTAAATTGGTTGGCTGGAGGATTTCAAGATTCAAGATGGGAACATGTTTACATCACTTTTCCGGTTATTTTAATTGCACTGCCC
>JACETA010000063.1 GCA_013911545.1 Chloroflexota bacterium
AATTTAGGAGCTAAGTATATAAATCATGACTTCCGTATGAGTGATTTAAATTTTAAAAATGAATTAATTGAATCAATTAATATCAGTAATGAAATAATAAAATTTAAAAATATTGCTATAACTGCAGGACCCTGGACAAAAGAGTTAGCGAAAGACAGCGATGAAATTAATGTTAAGCCACTAAAAGGACAATTGCTAAAAGCTGAAACAGATTTAGATTTTAAAAATTCATTTTCATGGGCAAAAGATTATGCAACAAAAAAATACGATAATCTTTTATGGATAGGTACAACAGAAGAAGATGTAAATTTTCAAGAAGGCATAACAAATGATGCTAGGAAAGAAATTTTAGATTCTTTCAATGAAATATTTAAGGGTTTTGAAAAATTAAAAATAATTGATCAGACTGCTTGTTTTAGGCCATATTCTGAAAATAATACCCCAATTATTAAAAAGTCTTGTAAATATACTAATCTTTTTTTTGGCACTGGCGCAGGAAGAAATGGGATTAAATTAGGTCCAGCAATGGGTAGAAATATTTATAATAAAATATTCAATTAAATTAAATTTGTTTAAAATTAAAAAAGGTGCTAATTTAGAATTTTAGTGGATAATTTTATAAACATAAATCAACTAAAAAAATCTGAATTAGAAGATATTCTTTCTGAATCATTCTATTTTCAAGAAAATTTTAGAGAAAATAAAATTCCTTCTTTCAATAATTCTAATATTATTTTTCTTTTTTTAGAGCCCAGCACCAGAACTAAGACATCTTTTAAAATTTCTTGTTCAATTTTAGGTATTAACGTTATAGATATTTCTCCAGAAAATTCATCAATTGTCAAAGGCGAATCTATTGAGAACACTCTTAATACTCTAAACTCTTATCCTGTAGATGCAATAGTAATGAGAAGCGAAAATCTTGAAGACTTTAAAATTGCTCAAAAAATTTTAAATTTTCCTGTAATAAATGCGGGCTCTGGAATCGATTCGCATCCTACTCAGACATTATCAGACTTAAAAACTTTAAAAGAAAAATTTAATGATTTTAAAGATTTGAAGGTGTCAATTGTCGGAGATTTGTTGCATAGTAGGGTAGCCAATTCATTTATTGAAGCCTTTGGAAAATATGAACTCAAAACAAATTTATTCTCTCCGCATTATTTTAAGCCAAATAAAATTGACCTCGATAAAGTAAATTTTTATGAAAATTTTGAAGAATGCCTTCAAGATTCGGATGTAGTTATGGCATTGAGAGTACAAAAAGAAAGATTTAATAATTTACAAATTGATCTAGAAGAATATGCATCTCAATATCAATTGAATCAAGAAAAATTAGATAAATATAATATAAAATTTTTAATGCACCCTGGTCCTGTAAATGAGGGGGTAGAAATATCAAATGGGCTCCAAAATTCAGTAAAATCTTTAATTGATGATCAAGTAAAAAATGGAGTTTGGGTTAGATGCGCAATTTTAAATAAAATTTTGAAAGGCAATGCAAAATGAATGTTTTGAAAAATTGTAAAATTTTTAATTCTGAAAAAGGTTTAAATAATTTAAACCAAGATATTATTTACAACCACCAAGAAATATTAAAAATAAAAAAATCTTCCAATGAAAATTATGATAATTTTAAACAAATAGATATCAATGGGAGGATAATTTTTCCTGGATTAATTGATATACATGTTCACTTTAGGGATCCAGGTCAAACTATTAAAGAAGATATTGCTTCAGGAGCAAATGCAGCTGCAAAAGGTGGTTTTACAACTGTCGTAATGATGCCTAATACATATCCTCCATTAGATTCTGTAGACAATATAAGGTTAGTTTCAGAAAAAATATTGAATTCTAAAATAAATATTTATGTTTCTCCTTGCCTCAGTTTAGGCAGAAATGGAAAAGAGTTAGTAGATTTTGAAACTATTTTGAATAATTTTGAAGATATTATTTTTGGATTTTCTGATGATGGTGATTTCCTTGAGGATCAAAATTTGATCGGAAGGGCTCTTAATATATTGGATGGAAATTTCCCTTTAATGCAGCATCCTGAATTGCTTGATAACCATAATTATAATGGGGCAATAAATCAGGGTAAGTTGTCAGAAAAATATAATTTAATTGGAAGACCTGCTTCAGCAGAGATAAATGCAGTTAAAAGCAATTTGGAAGTTTTAAAAGATAATCCTGGATGGGTTCATTTTCAACATCTTTCTACTAAAGGAGCTATAAGAGAGTTGGAAATATTTAAAGAATTTAATAGTAAGGTTACCAGTGAAGTCACGCCACATCATTTATTTTTAGATGAAGAAGAAATGAATTTAAAATTAGACCCCAAATTTAAGGTAAACCCACCTTTAAGAACTATGGAAGATAAACAATATTGTGTCGATTCTTTAAAAAATGGAACAATTGATGTTATTGCTACTGATCATGCTCCTCATAGTTTAATTGAGAAAAAAAATAAATTTGAAGATTGCATGTCAGGAATTTCATGGCTTGAAAATGCTTTTGGATTTGTGTCAGAAAGAGAAGGGTATGGATTTGCTGTAGAAAAAATGTCTTATAAGCCGGGAAAAATTTTTGAAAAATGTTTTAATAAAAAGATTGGTGCAATAAAAGAAGGGTATTCGCCAGATTTTTTTATAATTGATGATCACAACTGGGGACTTAAAGAAAATAAATTATTTTCAAAGAGTTCAAATTATATTTTTGAAACTGATCAATTTAAAGAAGTTAAACTCAAGGGAGAACCCATTATGACCATATGTTCAGGTAAGGAAATTTATAATTCTGGAGACATTAAATAATTATGAATAACAGCAAAAAATTTATAATACTTAGTGACGGCACAATTTACGAAGGTGTTAGTTTTGGATCTGACATTGAAGTTCTTGGTGAAATTGTTTTTAACACTTCAATGACTGGTTACCAGGAAATGCTTACTGACCCAAGCTACCGAGGCCAAATTCTTGTTTCGACTTTTCCAATGATCGGTAATTATGGAATTTCAGATGATTTTAATGAATCAAAAAATATTCAAGTTAAAAGCTATATAGTCAGAGATTTATGTGAAGAGCCTTTTCATTACTCAAACAGTAAAAACCTTAATCAATTCCTATTGGAAAATGAGATCCCTGGAATTCATTCTGTTGACACAAGAGCTCTTACAAGAAAAATTAGAAAATTCGGGTCAAAAATGGCCTTAATAACAAGTGATTCAGATATAAAAAGAGCGGTTGATAAAATTAATAAATTCGGTTCATACGAAGATACAAATTATGTTAACCAGGTATCTGTAAAGCAAACAGAATCACACATAGTTAATAATAGTAAATTCAAAATAGCTCTAGTTGATTTTGGAGTTAAAAGAAATATTATTCGTCTATTAAATGCTAGGGGGTGTGATGTCGAAATTTTTCCATGGGATTTTGATTTTAATAATTTAGATCTAAAGAAATTTAATGGAATTGTAATGTCTCCAGGCCCAGGAGACCCAAAGACATTATTAGGAGATATCAAAGGTTTAAGAAAATGTTTGGAGAGCCTCCCAACTTTAGGAATTTGTTTAGGTCACCAAATTATTGCTCACATATATGGTGGTGAGACTTTTAAATTACTTTTTGGCCATAGGGGAGGAAATCAGCCAGTAAAAGAAATTGAGTCCGGGCGAGTGTATCCAACTTCTCAAAATCATGGATATGCAGTAAGTGATAAAAATTTTCCTAAAGATTTGGATATTACCCATATGAATATTAACGATAATACTGTTTCAGGATTAAAACATAAAAATAAACCAATAGTATCAATTCAATATCATTCAGAAGCATGTCCGGGGCCAGTAGACTCAGAATATATATTTGATAATTTTATTGAATTAATTAAGGAAAAAGAATGAATACTCAAAGAAGGATTTTAGTTATAGGATCCGGCCCGATAATAATTGGCCAGGCTGCGGAATTTGATTATGCAGGAACTCAAGCCTGTAAATCACTGAAAGAGGAAGGTTGCTACGTTATTCTTGTAAACTCAAATCCTGCTACTATTATGACTGATGTTGATACAGCGGACAAAGTATATGTTGAACCTTTAACTATAGAAATAATTGAAAAAATTATTATTAAAGAAAGTCCTGACGGAATACTTGGGACTCTTGGAGGGCAAACTGGGCTAAATTTAGTAAAAGATTTATATGACAAGAAAATTTTAAAAAAACATAATGTGGAAGTTTTAGGCACTTCAGTTGAATCTATAAATAAAGCTGAAGACAGATTGCTTTTTAGGGATTTAATGAATGAGCTTGGAGAGCCTGTCCCACCAAGTTTTAGCTGCAATACAGTTGATGAAGCATTGAAAGCAGCTAGAGAAATAAATTATCCAGTTATTGTAAGACCTGCATTTACTTTAGGAGGTACTGGCGGAGGAGTGGCCTACAATGATAGTGAATTAAAAAAAATATCATACTCCGGAATAAGCGCAAGTATGGTAGGCCAAATTTTAGTTGAAAAATGTCTAGTTGGGTGGAAAGAAGTCGAATATGAAGTAATAAGAGATTCCGATGATAATGCTATAACTGTTTGTAATATGGAAAATTTTGATCCTATGGGTGTGCATACTGGTGACTCAATTGTTGTCGCTCCTAGCCAAACATTAAGTGATAAAGATTACCAAGAATTAAGGACATCTTCTCTGAATATCATAAAAGGCTTAAAAATTGAGGGTGGCTGTAATGTTCAGTTGGCTTTCAGGCCTTTTGATTCAAAAAATTATGAAGGTCCAAATTATTATGTAATCGAAGTAAATCCAAGAGTAAGTAGATCTTCTGCGCTTGCTTCCAAAGCTACCGGTTATCCGATAGCAAGAGTTGCAGCGAAAATTGCGTTAGGAAAAAAACTTGATGAAATTAGTAATCAAGTTACTGGAGTAACGACATCTGCTTTCGAACCAGCTCTTGACTATTGCGTTGTAAAAATTCCAAGATGGCCTTTTGATAAATTTGAGAAAGGGGACAGGACAATAGGAACTCAAATGAAAGCAACTGGGGAGGTTATGGCTATTGAAAGAAATTTTGAAAGTGCCTTACTAAAAGCAGTTAGAGCTTTAGATATTTCAAATATTTCACAACTTAAAGATAAATCACTTAAAGCAAATGAGGTTTCAGACCTATATCCTGACGACACAAGATTATTTAAAATTTTTAAACTTTTAAGGAAAGGGATTGATTTAGAAGATATATATAAT
>JACETA010000064.1 GCA_013911545.1 Chloroflexota bacterium
AATTAAAATAAATTTATGCAAGAAAATAAAGATAATATAGCAAAAGAATATAAAATATCTGAAAATGATAATGGCTCAACGCCAGTGCAGATTGCACTAATATCATCTCGTATTGATAAACTTACTGAACATTCCAAGATTCATAAGCATGATTATTCAAGTAAAAAAGGTTTAGTAATGTTGGTTGATAAGAGGCGAAAGTTATTGTCTTATTTAAGAAAAAATGACAATAACAAATACCAAGATCTATTAAAATCACTTGGATTAAGACGGTAATTTCGGATAAGAAGTAATAGTAGTAATTAGAAAGAAATAATAAATGATTAAAAAATATGAGTTGGAGTTGGGTGGAAGAGTTTTCGAATTTGAGTTTGGGAAAATAGCTAATTTAGCTGACGGAGCAGTAACAATCAAAGTAGATGATACAGTTTTATTAGTAACTGCATGTGCTAGAGATGAGGCAATGGATGTTGATTTCCTTCCCTTGACTGTTGAAGTTCAAGAAAAATCATACGCAGCCGGTAAAATGCCCGGAGGTTTTTTTAAGAGAGAAGGAAGGCCATCTGAACAAGCAATATTAAATTGCAGGCTTGTTGATAGGCCGCTTAGACCACTTTTCCCTAAAAATTATCATAATGACACGCAGATAGCTATAACAGTTTTGTCAACAGATTTAGAATTACCATATTCATCGATGGGTATTTTAGGAGCATCAATGGCATTGATGGTTTCTGACATACCATTTAGTGAACCAGTTGGAGCTTGTGAAATTGGATATGTTGATGGAGAGCTAATAGTTAATCCAACATACGAACAGCTTGAAACTAGCGAATTGCATCTAACGGTTGCAGGAACTTCTGAAGCTATTATGATGGTTGAGGCAGGCGCAAAGTTTGTTTCTGAAGAATTATTGTTAGAAGCGTTAGAACTTGCTCAAGAAAATAACGTTAAAATGGCTGAATTACAGAAAAAAATTATTCAAGATATTGGCAAAGATAAAAATATTATTGAAGAAGTAGCAATTGATCCTGTGATAAATGATAAATTAATTGATTCTTCTTCTAAAAAATTAATTGATTTATATGATAAAGGATTAGCTAAGTCTGAATTGTCAGAAGAAAAAAGCAAATTAATTGATGAATTGTCTAAAAATATTGACGCAGAAGAAAATCCTGATATTTTAGCAAAAATTAAAGATGAAATTTCATCTTTAGAAAAAAATATCGTTAGAAATAGAATTATTGATAAAGGAATTAGGCCAGATAATAGAAAATCTGATGAAATTAGAGATCTTGAGTCTGAAGTTGGGGTATTACCCAGAGTGCATGGTTCTTCAATTTTCAGAAGAGGTGACACGCAGGCTTTAGGTACTGTAACTCTTGCTTCTTTAAGTGAAAAGCAAAAATTAGATTTCTTATCTCCCCTTACTGAGAAGACATTTATGTTGCATTATAATTTTCCACCATATTCTGTTGGTGAATCAGGAAGATTTATGACAAGTAGAAGAGAGCAAGGGCATGGGGCTTTAGCAGAAAGAGCTATAAAGCCAGTATTGCCTAGCGAGGAAGATTGGCCTTATGCAATGAGAGTAGTTTCAGATATTCTAAGTTCAAATGGATCTACATCAATGGCATCTGTTTGTGCGGGTATATTATCTTTAATGGACGGAGGAGTTCCTATTAAAGAAACAGTTGCAGGGATAGCTATGGGATTAATATTAAATCCTGATGGTAAATATGCAATTTTGACTGATATTCAGGGACTTGAAGACCATTTGGGTGATATGGACTTTAAAGTAGCCGGATCAAAATCTGGAGTAACAGCCTTGCAAATGGATATAAAGGTTAAGGGAGTAACTCCAAAAATATTAAGCGAAGCATTAGAGCAAGCCAAAAAAGCTAGAATGGATATTATAGATCATATGGAATCCACCCTGCCTGAACCAAGAGAAGAAGTAAGTGAATTTGCTCCTAAAACAGTAAAAATTAAAATACCAACTGATAAAATAGGTATGGTTATTGGAAGCGGAGGATCAACAATTAAAGAAATTGTTAGTGATTTTGATGTAACTATAGATATTTCAGATGATGGCACAGTAAGTATAGGTGGAGTTGAGTCTGAAAGAATAGATAATGCAATTGAAAGAATTCAGTCAATAATTAAAGATGTCGAAGTTGGGGATGTTTATCAAGGTAAAGTAGTTAAATTAATGGATTTTGGGGCTTTCGTAAACATACTTCCAGGAAAAGATGGGCTAGTTCATATTAGTGAAATTAGTGACGAAAGGGTTGATTCGGTTGAATCAGCATATGAAGTGGGCCAAGAAGTTGAAGTAATTGTTAAAAAAATTGATTCCCAGAAGAGGATAGATTTATCTGCAAGGGTGGAAAAATATCAATCTGGTGAACTCTCTTTAGAAGAAAGTAGTCCAAAAAAATTCGACAAATCAAGATCTAATTCAAAAAGAAAAAGTGTTAGAAAAAATAACCCAAAACCTCCAACTTTGAGAAATTAACCATATTAATATTAAAATATTGATATGATAAAAATTCTTGTAAACGGCTACTTAGGTAAAATGGGGCAGTCAGTAGTAAATGCTATTGAAGATTCTGATTCCCATGAAACTTTATTTTTTGTAGACATAAATTCTAAAACAAATTCTAATACTTCAGTAGATTTTAATAGCATTGATAAGAGTGTGGTAGATAAAATTGACTGTATTGTTGATTTTACAAATTCAAAGGGATTTATTGAATCTGCCAAATTTGCAATGTTAAATAATATACCCTTTGTTAGTGGGAGCACAGGCTACAGTAATGATGAGATGGAAAAAATAAAAAAATTACAATCCCAAAATAAGGTTGGAGTTGCTTTATGTTCAAATTTTTCTACAGGAGCATTACTACTTGCGCACCTAGGTAAAATTGCATCAAAATACTATAATTATGCTGAATTAATTGAAAGCCATCATGAAAGAAAATTAGATGCTCCAAGTGGGACAGCAATTTCAATTGCTAATACAGTGTCTCAAGAAAAAAATGAAGCATTTGAAAAAGTAAATTCAGATATTAACAAAATAAAAAACACAAGAGGAAATGATGAGGCAGGAATTAATATCCATAGTTTGAGGCTGCCAGGCGTAATTGCAAGGCATGAATTAATTTTTGGTGCCTCTGGCGAAAATTTATCTATAGTTCATAATTCTTCTGATAGAAATAGTTTTATGCCAGGAGTTTTATTAGCTATAAATTATGTAATTAAAAATGATAATTTTGTTGTGGGCTTAGAAAAAATTTTAGGATTATGAATCTAAATAATTTTCCTTCAATATCAATAGTTGGGGCAACTGGGGCAGTTGGGAAAATATGCTTAGATATACTTAAAGAAAAAAATTATCCATCGGATAAAATTAATCTTTTTGCCTCTAAGAGATCAGAAGGTAAAAGCATCCAATATTTTAATGATAAATTAATTGTGCAAGAAGCTAAAAAAGACTCTTTTGATAAATCAGATGTTGTTTTTATTTCAGCTGACAAACAGGTGAGTTTAGATCTTGCTCCATCTGCTGTTAAAAGTGGAGCATTAGTTATTGATGATGGGTCAGCATTTAGGATGGAGAAAAAAGTTCCCCTTGTGGTTCCAGAAGTTAATGAGAACGATATTAATAATCATAATGGGATCATTTCTATTCCTAACTGTACAACCACTCCTCTTGTAATGGCAATTCATAACCTGAAAAAGCTGGGGTCTATTGAAAGAGTTCAGGCCACAACTTATCAGGCTGTTTCTGGAAGCGGGTCTTTGGCAGTATCTGAATTACAAAGTCAAACTGAGAACATTATTAATAATAAAGATATATCCATATCCGTGTATCCTCATCAAATAGCCTTTTCGCTGATACCACAAGTAGATGACTTTATGCCTGATGGGTACACTAAAGAAGAACATAAAATGATAAATGAAACAAAGAAAATTCTTCATGACAATAATTTGCAAATATCTGCTACCTGCGTAAGAGTTCCGGTTTTTTATTGTCACTCAGAAGCAATTTCTGTAGATTTTGAGAATGAGATTAACATAAATGATGTTATTAACGTATTTAAAAATGCTGAAGGAATCAGATTAATTGAAGATGGATTAAATGAAAATTATCCGACACCAGAATTTGTTGAAGGCAAAAATGATGTTTATATTGGAAGAATTAGAAAGGATAGCAGCAATAAGAAAGGTTTAAATTTTTGGATAGTTTCCGATAATCTTCGAAAAGGCGCTGCATTAAATGCTATTCAAATTATGTATTCAGCAATTAAACTCAAAAAAATTCCTAATTTTCATTAACTATTTTCCTTGAAGGCATTTATGTTATATATTCTCAAAAAAAGAAATATTTAAATGATTGCAAAAAATAAATTAATAACAGCCATGGTTACTCCATTCACGAAAAATGGTGATGTTGATTATGGAGCTGCAAAAGAATTAGCCTTAGCATTATCAAAAACTGGAAGTGATGGAATCTTAATTGGTGGGACAACGGGAGAATCTCCAACTTTATCAAATAATGAAAAATTGGAATTATTTAAATCTGTTAAAGAGGCAGTTAATGGAAATGCTGATGTTATAGCAGGCACAACTGACAATAATACTTCAGAATCTATTAAATTATCTATTGAGGCTCAAAAATTAGGTGTTGATGGATTGCTTTTAACAGTTCCCTCATATAATAAGCCAACTCAGCAAGGGCTGATTGATCATTTTAATATGATAGCTGACTCAGTTGAAATACCAGGAATTTTATACAACGTTCCTGGAAGGACATCATTAAATATGGAAGCAAATACAACAATAAAATTGTCTAGGCATAATAATATTATTGGTATTAAAGAAGCTTCAAGTGACTTTAGTCAAATTACAAAAATAATTACTGAGACATCAGGAACTAATTTTAGAATTTGGAGCGGAAATGACGATGAAACTTTTTCTATCATGGCTCTTGGGGGTCATGGAGTAGTGAGCGTTGCCTCAAATATTATTGGGCTACAAATAAGCAAAATGATAGGTATGATTCTTGATGGGAATATAGGATCTGCATCAAATTTACACAAAGACCTTTTGCCAATCTTTGAAGCATTATTTTGGGTAACAAATCCTATTTTAATTAAAAGAGCTTTAAATATTTCTGGCTTTCAAG
>JACETA010000007.1 GCA_013911545.1 Chloroflexota bacterium
ATTTATGGTTCAATAATATTAGTAATTATTTCTTTGTTTTTGTATTTTGACTATGTTTTACAAAGAGAGAAAATTCTAATAACAATTTTCCTTTATGGGAACACAATAGAATTTCAGACAGATGATAATGAAATCGATTCAATTGAAGAATTTTTGAAAAAAATTAACTAATTTTTAATAATTCAAAACTGACTGAACTTCAATATTATTAAATTTCTTATATTTAGATTTGTAATTTTCTACAACAAATGAAGCAATCATAGCCCCATTATCAGTGCATAATTTTTTTTCAGGAATAAAAACTGGCAAAGGTGATCTCATAATCATTTGATCCCTTAAATGTGAATTGGCTGCAACCCCCCCTGTAACAACAATTCCCTTACATTTATATTCTTCTGCAGCTTTAATAGTTTTTTTTGTTATCACGTCAACCATTGCTTCCTGGAAAGTATTACATAATTTTGAAATCTTATCTTTATCATAAGGTTTGTGGTTCATAGACAAATTTAAAAAAGCTGTTTTCATTCCACTGAAACTAAAATCATTAGTTCCTTTCAAATAGGCTCTAGGAAACTCAAATCTTTCATTTGACAAATTTGAAAACTTATCTACTTCAGGTCCACCTGGAAAGCCTAAATTTAATAATCTTGCCGCTTTGTCGAATGCCTCTCCAGCAGCATCATCTCGAGTCCTGCCAATAAGCTCGAAATTATACCCTGAATCTAATTTAACTAAATCTGTATGCCCTCCAGAAACAATAATACACATCAATGGAAATTCGTTTGGTGTTTCGAAAACTTTATTTGTTTGCAAATCTTTTTTTATCCATGATGCGAAAACATGAGCTTTTAAATGATTTACTCCGACAAGAGGTTTGTTTGCAGCTATTGATAATCCTTTTGCAAAATTAACCCCCACAATTAATGACCCAATTAAACCAGGACCATTTGTTACGCCAATTACAGATATGTCATTAATATTAATTACAGCCTCAGATAGACATTTTTCGAAAGCATTTTCAATATTTAAAATATGTTGCCTTGATGCTAATTCTGGAATTATTCCACCATGAGGAGAATGAGTCGAATGCTGAGAAACAATGACGTTAGACAGTAAGTTATTATCTTCATTAATAATACTTAATGAAGTTTCGTCACATGATGTTTCAATACCTAATACAATCATAAATTAATTACTATAATAAACTTTGTTATTGTATAATTAATATATCTAAATAATAAAGTAAGGTGGTTAAGTGGTTGATCAATTTCCAAAATGTAATGGCTGTGATAATCCTGATGCTGTGTATGTTCCTTTATCTGACTTTGGTGGTCAAGGAGCTTCTATACACTACAAAGCATGGGTTTGTACTGATGACGAATGTGGGTCAAATATAAAAATTAGAAATGGTGAAGTTTATATAAATGAGCCTAAATTAGATGGTTCGCAAAGAGAAAGAAGAGATAGGTAAAATATTAGAGTATGGTTTCGGCCTCCATTCACAAAAATAATTTTATTTTAGGAGATAGCTTTTTAAAGTTTTTAATAAGTTTCTCAATAATTGATTGTGTTTTTCAAATAAGCCTTGGTGGATTCGTTAGGGTCACTGGATCTGGTTTAGGGTGCCCAGATTGGCCACTTTGTTACGGTAAAATTATTCCTCCAATGAACTACCATACACTTATTGAATGGGGGCATAGAACAAGCGGCGCATTATTGGGTTTATTAATTCTTTTAATAAATATAATTGTTTGGTATCAAAATAGAAATAATAAATTTTTAACTTATACTTCTTTGATTTCACTAATTCTTGTGATTGTTGTTGGGGGCATAGGAGGGGCGGTTGTATTAACTGAATTAGAACCATCTTTAAGAACATTACATCTTTTCTTAGCTCAAATGATAATATTTTGTTTGGGTTTAAGTTATGTAAGCATTAATACGCATAATCTTTCTTTGAAAAATCAAATCATTTTTGATAAATATTCATTGATGGCAGGGGTTGTAGCATTGACAGTTTTAGTATCTTTGCTAACTGGTTCATATGCAGTTTGGAAAGGCGCTGGCACAGTGTGTTCATCTTGGCCATTTTGCACATCATCTTCAATCATTCCTGAGTCTTTCTTGGGGTGGGTACACATGACTCATCGAATTGCATCTTCATTGGCAGGAATTATTGGACTATTTTTTCTATATATTTTCTTAAAGAAAAGGTTCTCATCTACAGTCTTTGTTTTATCAATTTTTTCATTAGCTATGATTTTTAGCCAAATAATTTTAGGTGCTCTAAATCCTTGGACAAAGTTTGATGTGTGGATTAGGGTTGCTCATTTAGGCGCATCAAGTTTACTATGGGGTTCAGTAGCCTTATTGTTTTGCTTAATAAGCTTTAAAATATTTAGATCAAATTAATGAAATGGAAATCCGGCAATACATCAAGGACTATACTACTCTAACAAAACCTAAGGTAAATCTTCTTCTAGTAATTACAGCTTTATCAGCAATATTTCTTGCCAGTGATAATTTGCCTAGTATTCAAGTTTTATTAGCTGTCATAGTTGGGGGGACATTTGCTTCTGGTGGTGCAGGCGCGATAAATCATTCTATCGACAAAGACATAGATAATACTATGAAAAGAACTTCTAAAAGACCTGTTGCTGGAGAAAGAATAAGTAAATTAAATGCTCTTATTTTTGGAATAGCACTTAATGTAGCGAGCTTTATAATTTTAACAATTTTAACTAATACTCTTGCTGCAATTATGGCTATTAGCGGAACATTATTTTATGTAATCATTTATTCAATGTGGTTAAAGAAAAAAACTTTTCATAATATAGTAATTGGTGGAGCTGCAGGATGCTTTCCCCCGCTTGTTGGGTGGTCGGCAGTTACTGGAGATTTAAGTTTATCTGCCTGGTATTTATTTGCTATTATTTTTTTCTGGACCCCTCCACATTTTTGGGCATTAGCAATGCTAATGAAAGATGATTACTCAAAAGCAAAAATACCCATGTTACCATCTGTAGTTGGAATTGAAGCTACTTTTAAACCTATGATTCTACACACCATAACTTTAATATTACTTACATTAGTGATGACGTTTGTAAATAATAAATTAAGCTATATCTACTTTTTATCTTGTTCGGTTCTTGGAATTTATTATTTATATTTAACTTTTAAACTTTACAAATATTATGACAGGCAAAATAATTTAAAGGTTTATAAGTTTTCTTTACTATACATGATGCTATTTTCAGTAATAGTAATTATTGATTCAATAATTTGAGAACTATTAAGAATCTGATTTAGATTCTTGCACTACTTTTTCAAAAGTTTCAAAATCACTGAAAGCTAATAAAGATAAAGTTTTTCTATCGAGTTCGATATTTGATTCTTTTAAGTTATGTATAAGGCTTGAATAGCTAATTCCACATTTTCTTGATGCTGCGTTAATCCTTGTAATCATTAATGACCTTTGATCTCTTTTCTTGGATCTTCTGTGTGCAGTGCTATATGCAAGAGCATGTATTAGAGATTCCTTGGCAATTTTAAATCTTCTATGTCTTGACCCAGAATGCCCCTTAACACTATCAAGGACTTTCTTGTGTCTCCTATGGGTTGTATATCCACCTTTTACTCTTGCCATTTTAGCGCCTCAATAATCTGATTATTCTTTTTCCAACTGCTTCATCAAGAAGTATTTTAGATCCAAATAATCTCTTGTTTCTTTTAGATTTCTTTCTTCTTAGGTGACTTTTCATGCCTTTTGATCTCATTATTTTTCCATTACTACTTAATGAAAATCTTTTAGCTGCACCTTTATGTGTTTTTAATTTTGGCATAATGTTTATTTTGGAGCTAATATAATACTCAGAGTCCTACCTTCCAAACTTGGGGGTTTATCTATTTCTGAAATATTTTCCAAATCATCGTTTATTTTTTTTAAAATTTGCACTCCTAAGTCAGGATATGCATTTTCTCTTCCTCTCATTAAAAGTGAAATTTTAACTTTATTACCTTCTTCAAGAAACGAAGAAATTTGTTTCTTCTTAGAATCAATATCGTGCTGACTAATTCTCATTCTTAATCTTATCTCTTTTAGTCCGATTTTAGATTGAGATTTTTTTGCTTGCTTCATTTTTTTTGCTTGAGAAAATTTAAATTTTCCGTAATCAAGTATTCTGCAAACAGGTGGAGATTGATTTGGCCCAACTTCAACTAAATCTAGACCTTGATCTTTAGCTAATTTAATCGCTTCTTTCAAATCAAGAACTGTTGATTCGTCACCGTCACTATTACCGCCAAAAACTATCCTCACTTTTTCAGCTTTAAT
The DNA here is from genome assembly GCA_013911545.1 of Chloroflexota bacterium. Taxonomy (GTDB): domain Bacteria; phylum Chloroflexota; class Dehalococcoidia; order Lucifugimonadales; family Lucifugimonadaceae. Next base: position 4,334 of record JACETA010000007.1, read on the forward strand.
CCTATGATTAATTCTGTAATCTTTATCAGTATTTTTATTCTTTTGTATGGTAGGTATCGAAACTCCTATACTAATCTACTTTCTTTTAAAAGACTGCGAAATCTTAGCATCTTTTAGCATAAATGGTCAATTGCTAAGAATAAATTCAAACATGAAAAGAAATAAATGTTTTTTTAAATTTTTGAAAATCAAAAAATGTCATACTTTGTGGTAAAATAAATCGTATGGGAAATCAGAGAAAAAACTTTTTAGTATATTTGGGTGTAATTAGTGTAATAATTGCAGGTTTTTTTATATTATTTGATGGAGGTATGAGAAGTACTGAAGAAATTCCAATGTCTTCAGTTATTTCTTTAACTGAAAACCCTCCTATCGGACAAAGAGTTAATATTCTTGTTAAAGGTGATGAATTAGAAATAATTTCAGGCAACCAAGCTTACACATCACGTAAGGAACCTGGCAGCAGTATATATAAGATTTTGCAAGATGCTGAGATAAATCCTGCAAATTATGAAGTTCAGGTTCAAGGATCAAGTGGCCTTGGTGGAGTACTATCAATTTTACTAAGCTTTTTGCCACTAATATTATTTGGAGGAATATTAATTTTTATGATGAGGCAAGCTCAAGGTGGCGCTAATAATGCTCTAGGATTTGGTAAAAGTAAAGCAAAAAGATTTGAAGGAGCTAAAGCAACAGTTACTTTTTCTGATGTAGCTGGTGTAACTGAAGCTAAGCAAGAATTAGAAGAGGTTGTAGAATTTTTAAAGAATCCTGAAAGATTTTTGTCTCTTGGGGCAAGAATACCAAGGGGTGTTCTTCTTGTTGGTCCTCCAGGTACTGGTAAAACATTGTTAGCTCGTGCAGTTGCAGGAGAAGCAGGGGTTCCATTTTTTTCAATAAGTGGTTCAGAATTTGTTGAAATGTTCGTTGGAGTTGGCGCTTCAAGAGTTAGGGATCTTTTCGATCAAGCTAAAAAACATTCACCTTGTATAGTATTTGTTGATGAAATTGATGCGGTTGGAAGACATAGGGGAGCTGGGCTAGGCGGAGGCCATGACGAAAGAGAACAAACATTAAATCAAATTCTTGTTGAAATGGACGGCTTCGACACATCAACTAATGTTATTGTTCTTGCATCAACAAATAGGCCTGACATATTAGATCCAGCCTTATTAAGGCCAGGAAGATTCGATAGAAGAGTTACTTTAGATAATCCTGACATAATGGGAAGGAAAGCAATTTTAGAGGTTCATTCAAAAGGTAAACCTCTAGAAAATGAAGTTGAAATGGAAAAAATTGCTAAGCAGACACCTGGTTTTAGTGGTGCTGATTTAGCAAATCTAGTAAATGAAGCAGCAATTTTAGCAGCAAGAAGAGGTGCAAAAAAAATTGGCTTGGCATCATTAGTTGAATCAATAGATAGAGTTATAGCTGGGCCAGCAAGAAAAAGTAAAGTAATTACAGAAGAAGAAAGAGAAATTACTGCTTATCATGAAGCTGGACATGCTGTTGTTGCTCATAATATGCCATCAGCAGACCCTGTTCATAAGGTTTCAATAATATCTAGAGGTCAAATGGGTGGATATACAAGATATTTACCTGAAAAAGATAGATATCTGCAAACTAAGGCTCAGTTTCAAGCATATATAGCTTCAGCTATGGGTGGCAGAGTCGCAGAAAAACTAAAATTTGGTGAGATAACTACCGGAGCAAGTAATGACATACAAGTTGCTACTAATATGGCTAAAGAAATGGTTACCACATATGGAATGAGTGACAAACTTGGATTGCGAACATATGGCAGAAAACAAGAGACAGTATTTCTAGGTAAAGATGGTACCGAACAAAGAGATTACAGTGGAAAAACAGAAGAAATTATAGATGAAGAAATTAATTTACTTTTATCAAATGGTGAAAATCAAGCTGAAAAGATTCTTAAGAAACATTCTGATCAAATGGAAAATCTTGCTAAATATTTATTAGAATTTGAAACAATTGATGAAGATGAATTAAATAAATTATTCGCAGGCGAGAAAGTAATGCCTCCACTTGTTGGTGAAACCTTAGCTCATTCCGGAGAGCAGCCCGAAGTTGTTGTAGATAAAAAGATCCCTCCAACTGATATAGAGCCACAAGCTAGCTAATGAGAAGCATATCATCATCAATTTTGGATGATAAAAATCAAAGAGGAATAGGTATAATCCCTTTTATTACATCTGGGTATCCAAGTATAAAACTCAGTAAAGACATAATTTTAAATTTGATAGAAGAGAAATTATGCTCAGCTATTGAAGTGGGAATACCATTTAGTGATCCAATAGCAGAAGGAAAAACTATTCAAAAATCTAGTTCAGTTGCCCTCAAAAATGGAGTCACAATTGATAACACATTAAGAATGATTTCAGATATTAATGAAAATAATCCTAATAAAACGCCAATCGTGTCTATGGGCTATTATAATCCAATAATCAGTATGGGTTTAGATAATTATTTTTCTGGATGCAAGGATGCTGGCGTAAAGGGAGTTATTATTGCCGACATACCAAATACAAAATTGGAAGAAATACAACAAACTGCAAACAATTATAGTATTGAAACAATACCTCTAGTTCCATTAAATTCATCAGAAAATACAGTTAACCATGCATGTGAAATTGGGCAAGGCTTTATTTATTGCGTAAGTGTTCTTGGGGTTACCGGCACAAGAGAAAAATTATCTGAAAATTTAAATGATAAAGTAAATCAAGTAAAAAAATCTTCTAAAATTCCAGTAGCTGTTGGATTTGGGATATCAAAAAAAAATCATATAACTGAATTAAAAAATTATGCAGATGCTGCAGTTGTTGGGAGTGCGATAATAGATGTTATTTCAAATTCTGAAAAAAAAGAAATTGTTAATGTTGTTAACTTTATAAAAGGTCTATTAGAATAGAATTTATGGGAGAATTTTCAAAAAAATATAGCGTAAGAGGAATTAGAGGCGCAACAACAGTTGAAAGCAATAACAAAGACCTGATCAAAGTAGCCACAATGGAATTGCTTAAGGAAATGGTATCAAAAAATGATGTTTTGAGTGATGACATTGCAGCAGTTTTCTTTACAACAACTTCAGATATTTCTGACGAATTTCCTGCTGTAGCAGCAAGAGAAATGGGCTGGGATACTGTTCCATTAATATGCGGGCACGAAATGGCAGTTCCACATGGATTAGAAAAATGTATAAGAATACTTATCCTTTGGAATACAGAAACAAAACAAAAGGAAATTAGGCATCCATATTTAAGAAAAGCTATATCATTAAGAAAGAGTGGCAATGATTTTGAAGCAACCTAAAACTTTAATTTAATCGTAAAGAGTTATATAGTATTTCAATGGAAAAAATAAGAGATTTAAATATTAAAAATTATTCGCCAATTACAGCTCCAAAAAACTTTATGGATGAAATACCGATCTCAGACAAATCTAAGAAAGTTGTGTCGGAATCAAGAGAAATTATCTCTAATATTGTTCATGGAAAAGATAAAAGGTTTTTATTAATAACAGGCCCATGCTCAATACATGATGTTGAAGCTGGATTAGAGTATGCAAAATTATTGGCGGAGTTTAGTAAGAAAATTAAAAATTTTTACATAGTTATGAGAGTGTATTTTGAAAAACCAAGAACAACAATTGGATGGAAAGGCTTAATAAACGACCCTGACCTTAACAACACATTTGATATGGACAAAGGCCTTAGAAAAGCTCGAACTTTTTTAAATGATGTCACATCTTTAGGGGTGCCTACTGCAACAGAATTTTTAGATCCTTTTACGCCACAATATTTAGCAGACTTTGTATCATGGGGTGCGATAGGTGCAAGAACTACTGAAAGTCAAACTCACAGACAGATGGCCAGCGGTTTAAGTATGCCTATTGGATTTAAAAATGGAACAGGAGGGAGTATACAAATTGCCGTAGATGCAATGGGTGCTGCACAAGGTGAGCATGCATTTTTAGGAATTAATGAACTTGGGCAAAGTAGCATAATTCATACATCAGGAAATAAATACAGTCATTTAATTTTAAGGGGTAGCACACAAGGAACTAATTTTGATGAGAAAAGTGTTTCTGATGCTATTAATTTAGTTAGCAACCAAGGTATGCACCCATCTGTAGTAGTTGACTGTTCTCATGCGAATTGCGGCAAAGATCATAAAAAAATGAATATTTCTTTCAGAGAACTAGTCAGGCAAAAAGCAAATAATGCAACACCTGGACTTGCTGGTTTAATGTTAGAAAGTTTTATACATGAAGGTAATCAAAAATTGGAAGATCCTAAAAATTTAAAATATGGAGTTTCAATAACTGATGCATGCATAAATTGGGAAGAAACTGTTGAGTTAATTACCGAAGCTGATAAAAAATTAGAATCATTATAATTTAAATAGTGAAATCAATAGATGTTATTAAACAGCATTCTCAAAGGACTGAGTCAATTGTAACTATTGGAACTTTTGATGGAGTGCATAAAGGCCATGAAATTGTTTTCGATCATCTAAAAAATAATCTTAGCTTAACCCCTATAGTGATAACATTTAACAAATCTCCTAAAGAAATAATAAATCACGACCCTATTCAATCTATATACGAAATATCTACTAAAAAGAAACTCATAAAAAATTTAGGAGTTGAAAAAATAATATCTATAGATTTTGATGATTCTATAAAGAGCTTAAAAGCTGATGAATTCATAAGTTTATTAAAAGAATATTTAAAATTAAAAGTATTGGTTATAGGAGAAGATACTACAATTGGCAAAGATAAAATTGGCAAAAAAAATGGATTAAATGATTTGTTATTAAAATTTGATGCAAATCTAAAATTAATTGAAATAAAAGAAAGTAACAAAGAAAAGATTTCTAGTAGTGAAATAAAAAAACAAATTATTAATGGTAATTTAAGAGAAGTAAATAAAAAATTACCAAATAAATACTTTATGGAAGGGTATGTAGCAGAAGGAAAAAAATTAGGAAGAAAATTAGGTTACCCAACAGCTAATTTAAAATTTTCTAAAGAAATTGTAATCCCTAAGGACGGGATATATAAGACTATTTCAGTTTTAGAAGATAAATCATACAACTCAATCACTAGCATTGGGAATAATCCAACTTTTAATGAAAAATTAAAAACTGTAGAAACATATATAATAGATTTTAATCAAAATATTTATAGTCAAAAATTTAAAATTATATTTGTAGATTTTATTAGAGAGCAAATAAAATTTGATAATGAGCAAGATCTTATCAATCAAATGAATAAAGATTTAAAAAAAATTGTGAAAGATAATTCAAATGAAGTTTACTGAAGAATTAAGCTGGAGAAATTTGATCTTTGATAAAACTCCTGGCGTTGATGATTTTTTTTCAAATGAAAATGTAACAGGTTATGTTGGTTTTGACCCAACTTCAAAAAGTTTACATGTTGGCAATCTGTTGCCAATAATGAACCTAGTTAGATTACAAAAATATGGCCACACGCCTATAGCGCTAGTTGGTGGAGGCACTGGATTAATTGGAGATCCAAGTGGAAAATCAGAAGAAAGGAAAGTTTTAACTGATCTAGAAATTGAAGAAAATTTATTTTCTATTGAAAATCAGCTAAAAAAATTCTTAGACTTTGACAGCAATTTATCTAACAAAGCATTAATATTAAATAATGCAAAATGGCTAAAAAAAATTAGCTTAATAGATTTTCTAAGAGATGTTGGAAAACATTTTACTGTAAATTATATGATGAAAAAAGAGTCAGTAAAATCAAGAGTTTCAAGAGATACTGGAATATCGTTCACAGAGTTTTCATACATGACACTGCAAGCATATGACTTTCTTCATTTATATGAAAACTTTGACTGTAAACTGCAAATGGGTGGGAGCGATCAGATGGGAAATATTCTAGCTGGCGTTGATTTAATTAACAGAAAAAATCCAGGACCAAAATCTTATTTAGCTCATGGAATAGTTTCTCCTCTTATAACATCTTCTTCAGGTGAAAAATTTGGAAAAACTGCAGGAGAAGCACCAACTTTAGACCCTAATAAAACTTCTGCCTATAAGCTTTACCAATTTTTTATAAATACCCCCGATGAAGATGTAATTAATTATTTAAAATATTTTTCAAATTTAAATTCTTCAGAAATTGAAGACTTAGAAAATGAAACCATAAATGATCCGAAGAAAAGAGTTGCTCAAAACAAACTTGCCGAAAATTTAGTTGAGATTGTGCATGGAAATAATGGATTATCAGATGCTAAAAAAATTACTGAATATTTTTTTAATGAAAAATATAACGATCTTACTGAGCAAAACATCATAGATTTGTCTGAAAGTTTTCCATCTTTCGAAATAAGCAAAAAAGCTTTAAAAGAAGATTTAAAATTAGGAAAATTCTTAGTAGACAATAATGTATTTAATTCAATGTCAGAAATGAAAAGGATGTCGGATCAAGGCGCATTATATATTAATGGTAATAGAATAAATGATGCAGGAACTTCATTGACTCAAGATTTATTCATTAGAAATAATTTTATGGTTATTAGGGTTGGCTCAAAAAAATACCACTTATCTGTTCTTAAATAACTCCCGATATTGCTTTAGCAATATATTTAACATTGCTAGAAGTTATTCCAGCAACATTTATTCTTCCAGATTTAACAATATAAATTGAAAATTTTTCTTTGAGCTGAGCAACTTCATTCTCTGTTAATCCAGTAAAGCTAAACATTCCTTTTTGATTGGCTATAAAATCAAAATTCCTACTACAATTTTCATAGATTAAGTTGGTTATAAGAGAATTCCTCATATCAATTATTCTATTTTTAGCATTATCAAGATTCTCCATCCATATTTTTCTTAAAAAATCATCAGATAAAATAGTTTTGACTATATCTGAACCGTGTGAAGGTGGGTTTGAATAAATAGTTCTTGCAACTTTTTTAAAATTACTTTGAACAGCAGAATAATTATTTAAATTCTTTGTATGATAAATTAAACAGCCTACCCTCTCACTATAAAGCCCAAAGTTTTTCGAGTAACTTGAACAAATAATTAAATTATCAAGCTCATTAATAAGGTTCCTGACGCCCGCAGCATCTTCTTCAACCCCATCACCTAAACCTTGATAAGCAAAATCACAAACTGTAATTAAATTTTTCTTTTTAATTAATTTGGTAATTTCGGCCCACTGATCTTTGTTCATGTCTGCGCCTGTTGGATTATGGCAACAGCCATGTAGAACAATTATGTCATTTTCAGGAATAGAACTAATTGAATCAATCATTTTTTTAAAATCAATCTTATTATTATTTTTATCAAAATAATCGTAATTTTTAATTTCGAAACCAGATGAATTAAAAACTGGTCCGTGATTTGGCCATGTAGGGTTACTTAACCAAACTTTAGATTTACTTGAAAAATTATATAAAAAATCCGATGCTAATTTTAAAGCTCCAGTTCCTCCCGGCGTGTTAAAACCAAAAGTATTAGAGATAAATTTGGAATATAAACTTTCTCCTAGAACTAATTTCAAAGTTTCTCTTAAAAAAATTGAGTCTCCGTCAATTGGTTTGTATGTTTTACTGGAATTTATATCAATTAATTTTTTTTCTGCTAAAGTCACAGACTCAAATGTAGGGGTTTTACTATTATCATCTTGATAAACACCTACTGACAAATTAACTTTTTTGGGATTTTTATCAGATTTGAATTCTTCAGTCAGCCCTAGAATAGGGTCTTTAGGCGCTTCGGTTATTGTGTCATAAATATTATTCATCAAAATATTGTATAACTAATCCAGTAGGAAGTTTAGGGTAAAATAATGTCGACTTTGGAGGCAATAATTTCCCTTGTGAAACACAATTAAGAAAATATTCTTTTGAAAGAGCATTCATGAAAAAGCTTACCTGAATATCATTATTTTCACTTTTTTCTTTCAGTATGTGATTGTCATGAACATATTCTATGTGATTAGGCGCATCATTTTTACCTATTACGTTATCAAAAATACTATGAATCTTTTCATATGTAGATATTAATTTATCTTTTTTACCTAAAACATAGAATTTATTTTCATACCCCATTATAAAACTTTGATCAATAGATTGATTCCAATCTAATAATGATTGATCCCAAATTAATTCTTTAACAGAAAATTTCTCAAAAATTTCTGCCACTAAATTACTTAATTTCTTTTTATCGAGATTTTTTATGGCCCTACTATAGCCAAACAATAAAAGTCCTTCATCGTAAGATGAAAAAATATTCATTACTCTTTTATCAACACCAGGATTTAATTCTTTATATTTTATAGAAGTTTCATACCTATGATGGCCATCAGCAATAAAAATTTTCTCTTTTTCAAATATTGAAGATATAAAATCAATTTTTTCCTTTTCATCTATTTTCCATAAATTAAATTTATGCATAAAAGGAATCTCCCCAGATCTAAATGGTAATGATTTGGTTTCTTTTTTTAAAAATTTATTTAATTCCTGATCTTTATCTTCAATCATACTCATTATTGGACTAAAAACTGCTTTAGTCTCATTCATTAATTTAAAACGATCTTCTTTTTGTTTTTTTCTAGTTCTTTCATGAGGGAATATAATTTTATTTTCATAATTTTCAACTTTTACATTGCATATTAAAGAACATCTAATTAATTCTTCTTCCCCATTCATAAAAATTTCTTGAAGAATAAATAGGCTTTCGTTATCTTCTTTTTTTAAAATATTAGATGAAATCCACTCATTAAAAAATTTCGAAGCTCTCGTATATTTATTTTCTTTTTCATCATCTGAGTTAAATGATTTTCCGTTTTCTAACCTAATTACATTATATTTTGATGATTCGTAAAGTCGTTCTATGTCTTCGATATCAACAACATCAAATGGGGGGCACAGATATTTGCCTAAATTATCATCTTGCTTGACGTTGTACATAATTCCCTTAATAGGAAAAATTTTTGCCATTAGTCCCCTCTCTATTAATATAAATATTATAATATTGTTTTATCATGGAAAATTTTAAAGATCCAAAATTAATTATAGATAAGATTGATACTTTAAAGAAAGATATCAATGAAGCTAATTTTAAATACTATGTGCTAGAAAGCTCAGATATTTCTGATTCTCAATATGATTCGATGCTGAAAGAATTAATTAATATTGAAAAAGAAAACCCTAATTTAATAACCTCTGACTCCCCAACACAAAGAGTAGGAGCTCCACCATCTAAATCCTTTGAAGAAGTAATTCATAATAATCAAATGCTGAGTTTATCCAATGTATTCAATGAACAAGAGTTAATTAACTGGAAGGAAAGGTGTGAAAAATATATTTCAAGAGATATTAATGGATTTGTATTTGAAGAAAAAATTGATGGACTTGCTATATCTTTAACTTATACTGATGGCATTTTAACTATTGGCGCAACAAGAGGAAATGGAACTTCTGGAGAAAATATCACAAATAATTTAAAAACTATAAAAAGTATTCCTCTGAAAATAATAGATGACAATATTCCTAAAAGTTTTGAAATCAGAGGGGAAGTTTTTTTTCCAAAAAATAAATTTCAAGAATTCAATAAAGAAAGAGATAGTTTGGGGTTGCAGGAATATAGTAACACTAGAAATGCTGCATCAGGGGCTTTAAGGCAACTTGATTCTAGTGAAACCGCAAAAAGACCTTTAGATGCCTTTTTTTATTCAGTAGGAAACCCAATTGATTTTGATGTTTCTACGCATTACGAACTTCTTGAAAAAATTAATAATTGGGGTTTTAAAATAAATAAAAATACAATTCTTATAGATAACTTTTCTAATTTAGAAAATCTAATTGAAGATAAGATTGCTTCTAGAGATAATATGAACTACTCAATTGACGGTCTAGTAATAAAAGTTAACAATATTCAAGATCAAATTGATCTCGGAGCCACAGCAAAAGATCCTAGATGGGCAACTGCATATAAATTGCCTTCAATTAAAAAAATAACTGTTGTAAATGATATAAAGATTAGCCTAGGAAGGACTGGAGTAGCAACTCCATATGCCGAATTAGAAGAAGTTGACCTAGATGGAGTGAAAATTAAATCTGCTTCCTTACACAATATAGACTATATTGACTCAAAAGATATAAGAGTTGGCGATGAGGTAGTAATTGAGAGAGCTGGTGATGTAATCCCTCAAATAATTAAAGTCAGCGAAAAAAATAAAAGAATTGCGGATTCAAAAAAATTTAAAATGCCTGAAAATTGCCCAGTATGTAATTCAGAATTACTTAAAAATTTAGATGACCCATTCACAAAATGCCTAAGCAATGAATGTGATGATCAGATAAAAAGATCTTTAGAACATTTTTCCTCAAAAAATTGCGTAGAAATTGAAGGATTAGGAGAAGGAATAATAAATATTCTTTTTAAAAATAAACTGGCAAGCTCAATTACTGATTTATACAAATTAACTTATGAAGAATTAATTAAATTAGAAGGGTTTCAAGATAAAAGTGCCAACAATTTATTAGAATCAATTTCTAAATCAAAAAAAGTAATTCCCGAAAAACTGCTTCATGGATTAGGAATACCACATGTTGGTTCTGAAATATCTGAATTATTATTATTAAATTTTAAAAACATAAATAAAATTTTTGATTCTTCAGAAGAAGATGTTTTAGAGATTGATGGGGTAGGGCCAAAAATTTATGAAAGCTTAAATGATTGGATTCAAATAGAAAAAAATAAAATTTTATTAGAAAATTTGGAAAATATTGGATTTGAATTCACTAGCCAAAATGTTTTAACTGAAGGCAGATTAAATTCATTAAATATTTGTGTTACTGGAGAGTTAGAAGACTTCAGCCGGCAATCTATAAAACAGTCAATCAAAGATAATGGTGGGAAGTTTCAATCAAGTGTTTCTTCGAAAACAGATATTCTTGTAAGCGGAATTAACAGTGGGTCTAAATTAAGAAAGGCTCAAGAACTAGAAATAAAAATTTTAACTGAAAAAGAATTTATTAGGATGCTGGAAGATAATAATGGATAACAAATGGCTTATAGTTGGGTTGGGAAACCCTGAACCAAAGTACGAAAGAAATAGACATAACATTGGTTTTTGGGTTATGGACTTTTTATCTAATAAATTAGAAAAAGAAATTATTAAAAATAAATATTCTGGCTTATTTAAATCAGAAATAAATAATAATGAAGTATATTTTTCAAAACCTTTTTTCTACATTAATGAGTCGGGTATAGCAGTTAAAAAAGTTGCTAATGAATTAAATATTAAACCAAATAAAATTGTTGTTGTTGTAGATGATATGAATCTAGATTTAGGTGAAATTAGAGTTAGAACAAAGGGGGGTCATGGAGGGCACAACGGACTAAGATCAATTGAATATGAGCTAAATACAAACGAATACAATAGATTAAGAATAGGTATTGGAAAACCGGGAAGTAAAAATGAACATGTTAACTATGTATTAGGTGATTTTTCTAAAAATGAAGAAGAGGTTGCTGTAAAGTCAATTGAAAGTGCTTATTTGTGTATTATAGAAATATTAAATAATGGATTTTCGAAAGCAATGGAAAAATTTAATTAATTGAATCAAACCTTGTGTATTCTCTCAAAACCTCAGGAATACTAATAGTTCCGTCTTCTAATAGATTATTTTCTAATATAGCAATAATCACCCTTGGTAAAGCTAATCCAGAGCCATTTAAAGTATGAGGAAACTTTATTTTATTATCTAACTCATCTCTAAATCTTGTATTTGTTCTACGTGACTGAAAATCTGTACAAATTGAGATCGAAGAAACTTCTAGCCATTCTTGACAGCCAGGAGACCATACCTCAATATCATAAGTTTTAGCTGACTGAAAGCCGATATCTCCAGTACAAAGCTCAACTATCCTGTAAGTAAAATTTAATGCCTCGCATAATCTAGAGACTTCAGAAACCATTTCATTAAATGCATCCATAGAATTTGAGGGATGTTCAAATCTATATAATTCTACTTTCTCAAATTGATGCACTCTTTTTATTCCTCTAGTATCTCTTCCAGCTGAACTTTTTTCATCTCTAAAGCAAGGAGTATGAGTTACGTATTTTAAAGGAAGTTCATGCTTTATAATTTCGTTTCCAAACATATTATTCAATGAAACTTCTCCAGTTGGAATCAACCATAAATCATTGTTACTATCACTAAATAATGTTTCTTCAAATTTTGGAAGATTACCGGAACCTGTCATTGTATTTTTATTAACCAAATAGGGAGGAGCAATTTCTTTATAACCATTGGTAAATACATGCTCGTTAAGCATCCATTGAACAAGGGCTCTTTGAAGCATTGCGCCTTTGCCTGCTAACAAATACCATCTTGCTCCAGTTAATTTAACCCCTTTCTCGAGATCAATAATTTTAAATTTTTCACCTAAATCCCAATGAGGAATTGATGAATCGATTTTATTTTTTTCGTTAAAAGTTTTTAAAACTTTATTCGATTTATCATTTTCACCAATCAAGGTTGAATCGAGCGGTAAATTGGGCAACCTCAAAAGAATATTCTCTAAATTATTTTCAACATCTTTTAATTTTTCAGATTTTTTTGACAGCTCAAGACCAAATG
>JACETA010000008.1 GCA_013911545.1 Chloroflexota bacterium
TTACGTAGCATGCTGCAGCTAAGATCATAAATACTGTAGTGGGTAAACCGGGTACAAATATTCCCACAGTCCCTATGCCAACAAATGCACTCCCTAATATTATCCAAAGAAGCCTAATTAAAAAGAAACGACTTTTTTTCATTTGGTGCGGAGAATTATTTTGTGACAAATTCTTCTTCTTTCTCTGCTAAATATTCAGCAAAATTCCTAACCCAATCTTCGTTATCGTTTAGACTTGGGATGAGTTTTACATATTCACCACCATTTTTCTCAAAATCTTCATGATTTTCAACAGCAATTTCTTCAAGAGTTTCTAAGCAGTCTGCAGTGAAAGATGGACATGCAACAGATACTTTTTTTATGCCTTTTTCAGCTAAATCCTCTAAAACGTCTACTATATTAGGCTGTATCCATTGTTCAGGCCCGAATGTACTTTGATAACAAACTTTAAAAGGTTTATCAGGATCAATTATTTCAGCTACCTTCATAATAGTTTTTACGCAATGAGATTTATAGCACAAAGTATTATTTACACTTTCTTGTTCGCAACAATTAGATTCTATTTGGCAATGAGACTGAGATAGATCTGATTTTTTTAAGTGCCTAACCGGCAATCCGTGAAAACTAAAAAGTAAATACTCACTATCTTTATATTCTTGAGATTCTGTAATACTTTTTGCAAGTGATTTTAGATAAAATTCTTCGTTATAATAATGCTCAATTTTAACAATCTCAGGATTGTAATTTAATTTCTTTAAGACCCTGTAAACCTCATCAAAAGTTGACCCTGAAGTAGCTTGTGCATATTGAGGAAACATTGAAACTAAAAAAAGTTTAGTAGTTCCATTACTTTTTAAGTTTTTGATTGCATGTTCAATTGATGGGTTTCCATATCTCATTCCAATCTCAATATTGCCATTTGTGAATTTTTTTAATTTTTTAGTAAATTTCTCAGTATTTACAATAAGCGGAGAACCTTCATCGGTCCATATACCTTTGTACTTTTCTAAAATTTTAGCAGGCCTAAATGGAAGTACTATTAGATTTAAAATAATCCATCTTAAAATTACTGATATAAAGTTTTTAAACTTATCAAAACCTTTTGCTAATTCTGCAGGCCTAGTTGAAGGATAATCTAGCATATCGGGGTCAGATAAAAATTCTTTTAAATAGCTTCTTAAAGCAGGAACTGTAGGTGCATCAGGAGTACCTGTGTTCAGTATTAAATATCCAATTTTTTCATTAGTTAAAGACATCTATGTGATAGTACAATACAATTTAATTAATACCGCTATTTTACACCAATTTGAAATAAATAAGACAAAGATTTAACAACTTGTTTACATTTTATGGTCAAAAAGGTGAGATATGTTCTTGACCTCCTTGATCAACATTAATATTGTTATTCTCTAGTTATTTAGTAAACAATAAGGAGAAAGATTTAAAATGAAGAAATTATTTTTAATACCTCTTTCTGTCTTTGCTGTTTTAATGTTCGCCTGTGCAGGTGAAACTGAAGTAATTGAAGTTACAAAGGAAATTGTTGTAGAGAAACCTACAACAGTGGAAGTTGTAAAAGAAGTACCAGTTATGACTGAAAAAATAGTTGAAGTAGAAAAAGAAGTTATTAAAGAAGTTGAAGTAGAAAAGAAATATAAACCTTTAGTTATATATTCTGGTAGAAAAGAATCATTGGTTGGGCCAATAATTCAGGCATTTACAGATGCTACTAGAATTCCTGTTGAGGTTAAATATGGATCAACTGGCGCTATGGCCGCTACTTTAATGGAAGAAGGAGATAAAACTCCTGCAGATATCTTCTATGCTCAAGACCCGGGTGGTCTTGGATCAGTTGAAGATATGTTTGCAGTGCTTCCTTCAAGTATTACTGAAAGGGTACCTGACTGGGCAGATTCTCCAAATCAGAAATGGACAGGTATCACAGGAAGAGCTCGAGTAGTTGTGTATAACACGGATGCAATTACTGACCCAGCTACTCAGCTTCCTGACAATCTATACGATTTTATCGATCCTAAATGGAAAGGTAAGATTGGATGGCCTCCAACAAATAGTTCATTCCAGGCTATGGTTACTGGATTAAGACTTGTTTGGGGTGAAGAAAAAACAAAGACTTGGCTCGAAGGCATAATTGCTAACGATGTTAAAGTATATGCTAAGAATACTCCAACAGTTGAAGCTGCTGGTGCAGGTGAGATTGAAGTAGGTTTTGTAAACCACTACTACTTACACAGATTCTTAAAAGCTAATACAGAGTCTTTTGCAGCTAGAAACTACTTTCTTCCTAGCGGAGGACCTGGTTCAGTTGTATTAGTTGCAGGTGCTGGAATTATGGAAGCATCTGACAACAAAGAAGCTGCTGAGAGATTCATGGAATTCATGCTCAGTAATACAGCTCAAGCATATTTCGCAAACGAAATATATGAATACCCACTAGTTGAGGGTGTTAATAAGAGCTATTTGCTTCCTGATTTATCCACATTAAACACACCTGATATAGACATCTCAGATTTAGGTGATGTGGAAGCAACTCAAAAACTTCTAACAGACGTTGGTGCTCTGCAATAGGGTCTATTTAGAGTTTTAACATTTCCGAGAGGGAGAATTAACTTTCTCCCTCTTTTTTATGTATACTTTACCGCGATGATAAAGATTAGATTATTAAATAAAAATTACTTATTGCTTTCATCAATTTCAACGTTGATTGCTGCTTTAGTTTGCATTCCCTTGATTTACCTTATTTTTAGAGCAACTAGCCATGATGGATTTATAGAATTAATTTTTAGAGAAAGAGTCTTTTGGATAGCTTTTAGAACTATAGCTTTGGTTGTTTCAGTAACCTTTTTTTCAATTATATTATCTTTCTTTTTAGCCCATTTTTTAACAAAAAGTGATTTACCTTTTAAAAAGTTATTAACTATTTTATGTTGCCTTCCTATTGTGATCCCAAGCTATGTTTATGGAATGGTATTTGTGCATTTGCTAGGACCTAAAGGGAAATTATTTCAAATACTTAATTCATGGAATCTCATCGATTCATTTCCTGATTTATACGGATTTTGGGGAGCTACCATTACTTTAACATTTTTATCCTACCCTTATGTTTTTTTACCTTTAAGGGCTGCCATGATAACTCTTGACGATTCATTTGAAGATGCCTCAAGAAGCTTAGGAAGAGGAAAAATAAAAACTTTTTATTATGTAACATTACCACTTCTTTTACCCGCAATGAGATCAGGAGGGCTACTAGTTGCTTTGTATACTTTAAGTGATTTTGGGGCAGTTGCATTACTTAGATATCAAACATTTACATGGGCGATAATGAATATGTATAACGGAGCTTATAATAGAATATCCGCAGCTGCATTATCACTATTGCTTGTTTTCTTTGCAGTACTTATTTTAAGTTTGGATGGTTTTTTAAAAGGAGCCCGACACTTCTTTTCTTCATCTTCGTCACGTAACTCAAGTTATTTAATACAATTAGATAATAAAAAATGGATAGTATTTTTTTTGGTTTTATTGGCGCCTATAATTGGTGCGTTAATACCTATTATTGGATTATTAACATGGCTAATCAAAGGAATTATGTATGGAGATGTAGTAGCTTTTAACTTTGCTACTATTTTTACGTCCTTAAAAGTCTCATTTCTATCTGCAATAACAACTATGATTATATCTTTACCAATATCGTTTTTTGCAGTCAAATATAAAAGTAAATTCTCATTATTTATTGAAAAAATTTCATATATAGGTTTTGGTTTACCAAGTATAGTTGTGGGATTGTCTTTAGTTTACTTTTCAATTAACTTTTTGTTTCCAATATATCAAACTACAGCAGTTTTAATTTTTGGATATTCTGTATTATTTTTGCCAGTAGGGGTAAGCGCAATCAAGTCAACGCTTGTTCAGCTAAATCCAAACTTAGAAGACGCATCAAGAGGACTTGGATATAATTATTGGAAAACTTTTTTTAAAGTCACCGTACCCTTATTGATGCCGAGTATTTTAGCAGGCTCACTATTAATATTTTTATTATCCATGAAAGAATTGCCTTTAGCTCTGGTGCTCTCTCCATTAAATTTTAAAAGCCTTCCAACAAGTATTTGGTCTTATGCTTCAGAAGCTTTTTTTGCTTCAGCTGCCTTACCGGCACTTGTTTTAATTTTATTGTCAGGGCCTGCTTCTGCATATCTTGTTCTTAAGAAAAACAATATTGATGTTAGAGGTTAAATGTTTTTACGTAGATATCCAGTAATAAAGAAAAACTCAGCCAACTATGGAAAAATAGAATTGGAAGATGTAAATGTTTCTTTTGATGAAAAAAATATAATTCTAGAAAACTTTGCATTAAATATCGATAAAGGAAAATTTGTATCAATTCTTGGTACTAGCGGAATAGGTAAAACAACATTGTTAAGAGTTATATCAGGATTTAAAAGAATAACTTCTGGATATATTAGGATAAATGGCCAACTTGCTTCATCAGGCTTTTCACATATGCCTCCAGAAAATAGAAATTTGGGGTTTGTTTTTCAAGATTATGCATTGTTTCCGCATTTGAATGTATTTGAAAATGTTGGTTTCGGGTTAGGTAGAAAAGTGAAGGATAGAAACATGAAAATTCAGAGCATAATTGAATTGATTGATTTAAAAGGACATGAAAAAAAATACCCTAATCAGTTGTCTGGTGGGCAACAACAAAGAGTTGCAATTGGAAGAGCATTGGCGATAAATCCTTCAGCTATCTTAATGGATGAGCCCTTTTCTAATTTAGATTTTAGCTTGAAATCTATTTTATCTAACGAGGTAAAAAAAATAATCCGAAATTCTGGCACAACAACAATTATGGTTACTCATGATGAAAGAGAAGCTGAAAGGTTATCTGACGAATGTTATTTACTTGAGAACGGAAAGATAAGGAATATTTAACTTTCGTTTTTAATGCTTAATAAAATTGGGATTGCTATGAAAACTAGAATTGAGCCAACTGCAAATGAGATTCTATATGTTTCAAATAAGTCATAAACCAACCCGCCTACAATTGGGGCAATTGCTGAAAAAATACCACCTATAGTACTCATCATTCCTATTGCGGTTCCATAATTTTTTCTTCCAAAAAAGTCTGCTACCATTGAAAGCCTTAAAGGGATTGATGCCCCAAACCCTCCTCCCCATGAAAGGGCAAATATTATTATTAATACGTAGCTATTAATTTTGAATCCAAATATTTCTTGGTCAATTAAACTTAAAGAAAGTGACCCTATACCTAGAATAAAAAAACATATGCACATTAATATTTTTGGGTTTAAATCATTGCTACTAAACCCAATTAATAGCCTGCTTCCAACATCAGCAAATGCAATAATTGCTATTGAAAATCCAGCAAATGTTAAAGGCACATTAAAACTTGTTAATGCTGGAATATGTAACAAATTTAATGCGAAGAGTCCTTGGCACATGCTGGTTGCAATTGCGAATTTCCAAAATGTTGGAGACCTAAAAATTTCTTTTACCGACATATCTTTTTTTTGAATATTTTTTGAATTTATTTCTATTTCATCATCACTAAATTCTCTTCCATCAGGATTCATTCCGTAATCTTCGGGCGTAGATCTCATTACAATTGTTGCTGGAAAACCAATAACCCAGAAACCAATACCTGAAAAAATTATTATTGGTCTCCATCCATAATTACTAATCAATTCGACTAAAATTGGTACAAGCAAACCACCCATTCCTGAAGCAGACATCATTAAAGATAGTGCTAATTTCCTTTTTTCTATAAACCAGTTACCAACTGTAGCTACCAAAACAATAAAAGTGCCAAATGACATGCCAAGAGTAAGCAGGGTTATGCATAAGTAAAAATGCCAAAGTTCTTGAATAAACCCCATTAAAACGAAACTCAAACCTGTAGTAAATATGCCAAAAGACATAACTTTTTTTATTCCAAATTTTTTAAGAACAATACCAACGAACGGTGATATCATTCCACCCTCTGATCGTTGTAGCGACATACCTGCTGCTGTTAAAGCTCTACTCCAGCCTAATGACTCAACAATCGGATCAAAAAAAGCTGTGAACCCTCTCCAAAAAACTGTTGAAGCATAACCTTGAACAAATGCACCTGCACCAACTATTTTCCACCCATAAAATAATTTCTTTTTACCTGAAGACGTACTTCCTCCTTAAAGACCCATTATTCCATAGCCGCTATCAACGGGAATAACTGCTCCAGTTATACCTGAAGAAAGTTCACTCAGCATAAAACAAGAAGCATTAGCAACTTCTTCATGGGTTATATTTCTTTTAAGCGGAGATCTTTCAGCATGTGCTTTCCTCATATTGTTAAAACCAGCAATGCTTCTTGCTGCTAAGGTAGGTAACGGCCCAGCTGAAATAGCATTTACTCTTATATTGCTCTTTCCGTATTCGTTAGCAAGTTGCTTAACACAGTTTTCTAGAGCTGCTTTAGCAGTACCCATTATGTTGTATCCTGGATAAACTTTTTGTGATGCTTCAAAGGAAAGAGTAATTATAGAGCCGCCATTTTTCATTAATTCAGAACCCTCTTTCACTATTGGAATTAGACTAAAAGCACTTGTTTCAAGTGCGGTAGAAAAACCAGTTTTAGAAACTTTTGAAAAATCTCCCCCTAAATCTTCTCTTTGTGCATAAGCAATGCTATGAACAATGAAATCAATATTTTCAAATTCCTTATTAGCTTTTTTGAAAAATTTATTTAAACTTTTTTCATCTAACACATCACACTCTTCAATAAATTTAGGTGACAGCCCTTCTAATGACTTTTCTACACTATCTTTTACTCTTTCATTTTGGTACGAATATCCTAATTTTGCTCCACTTTCACTTAAAAGCTTAGCGATATTAAAAGCAATGCTTCTATGATTTGCTACGCCAAAAATAAGACCATTTTTATTTTTAAAATCCATTCAAATTTTCCTTACCAGTTTGTTACAGAACCATCATTTCTCTCTAATTGAGGAGGGTCCCATTGTTTAAATTTACTATTTTTTAAATAATCTTCGTTGACGGTTATTCCTAAGCCTGGAGAATCAGATACTTCGTACATGGCATTTTTCATAATATGACTTGACTGTATTATTTCATCGTTTGAAAAACCTGCATTTTCAGATGCTGATTCCCTTGTTTCCAGCCATGCAAAATTTGGAACTGATGCCCCAAAATGTACAGATGCAGCAGTGCATATTGGCCCAAGAGGATTATGAGGCATCATATCTATATAATGGCTTTCGCACCAACCAGCAACTTTCATTGATTCAGTTATCCCTCCTACATTACATATATCTATACGAGCAAATTGTGTTATGTCATTTTCTATGTAAGGAATAAATTGCCATTTTGAAGAAAATTCTTCACCTATTGCGAAAGGAATATTTGTCATATTTCTTAAAGTATTATATGCACTTGGAGTTTCGTCTCTAATAGGCTCTTCAAGAAAATCTAGTGTTCCTTGAGGTAATTTATTGCAAAATGAAGCTGCTTCGGCAACAGAGAACCTATGATGCAAATCAACTCCTAAAACTACTTCAGTTCCCAATTCTTTTCTAGCTTCAATTATCCACTTCGCGGTTTTATTTAATGATTCTCTTGGCTCGAAAATATTATTGTCTTCTTGTCTTCTAAAGTTGGAAAAGTTGTCTTCTGAAGTTGGAAAAGTCGGAAATTTTTTGGAGTATATAGATTCAAATTCTTCATCTCCACCATCTTGAGATAATGATAGCCTGAAAGCTTGCCAGCCGGATTTAATTAATTCTTTGGCCTGCTTTATCATTTCTGGCCCTGGAGATGCAGATGTTGTGGCAAAAGTTGGAACACGGTCTCTTTGTTTGCCTCCTAAAAGTTCATAGACAGGCACATTTAAATATTTTCCTTTTATGTCATGAAGAGCTAAATCTATCGCAGAAATAGCTGCTGTAATTGTTCTGCCACCTTCAAAATATTGGCTTCTATATAATCTTTGCCAAATTTTGCCAATCTCCAAAGGGTTAGTTCCTATTAATAAATTTTTATAATGGCTTACCATACTCGCTACAGCAAGCTCTCTTGCTGATAATCCAGATTCACCCCAACCAGCAATATTGCTGTCAGTTTCGATTTTTACTAATAATTGATTTCTGCTTCCTATCCAAACAGGATAAGAAATAATATTTGTGATTTTCATAAATTACTCCCTTTTTAAAGCTTATTACCTAAAAAGATAATTTTAAAGTCCTGTTTTTAAAAATATATTTTCTAATGTATTATCAAAAAAATATATTTTTATTTATGGAGGCATAATTGTTAGATTATTTTAAAGTACCTGAAAAAGATGTTGTTATTGTTAAGCCTGAAATCCTAAAAGAAACAACAAAACAAATGTTCATGAAATGCGGTGTACTCGAGGAAGAAGCTGAATTAGGAGCCGATGTTCTATTGCATGCAGATTTAAGAGGCATCGAAACCCATGGAGTATCAAATTTATTAAGAAATTATATTTCTTGGTATAACTCTGGAAAAACTAATCCTGATCCAAACTGGAAAATAATTAAAGAGTCTCCAACTACTGCAACAATTGACGGAGATTCAGGTTTAGGGTTGATGATTACAGCCCATGCAATGAATTTAGCAATTGAAAAAGCTGAAAAATATGGCACTGGATCAGTTTCTATTAGAAACTCAGAGCATTGTGGTGCAGTAGGTTATTTTGCAATGATGGCTCTTGAATATGATATGGTTGGCACATGTATGACCGCTGGAGGCAATACTATGGTTCCAACATTTGGTGCAGAGGCTAAATTGGGGACAAATCCAATTGCAATTGCTGTCCCTACTATGAATAAGCCCCCATTCGTCTTTGATGCGGCTACAACTACAATAGCTGGAAATAAGATGGGGTTATTAGAAAGAATTGGAGCTCAAATGCAACCAGGATGGGTGGCTCTAGATAATGGGACTCCAGACATGAAAGGTGGGAGTGAATTTCAATATGCTAAAGGTCCACAAAAAATGCAATTACCTCTAGGCTCTACCAGAGAATTGGGGTCACATAAAGGGTATGGATTAGGAGTTTCTGTAGATATTATGTGCGGAATGTTAAGCAATGGATTTGGATTTAAGACTCTTGATGCATCAAGAAGAGCTCATTATGTTTCTGCATTTAGGGTTGATGGGTTTACAGAAGTTGATGATTTTAAAATTTCAATGGATCAAATGCTTGAAGGGCTTGAAAAAACTAAACCTGCTCCAGGACACGAGAGAGTCCTTTATGCGGGCCTTGAGGAATATGAAGAAGAAAAGCTTAGGCAAGAAAATGGAATCCCTCTACACAGTGAAGTTGTTGAATGGTATAAGGGAGCTTGTGAAGAGATGAAATTGGACTTTAATTTGATTTAAAATTTTTCATTAAATTAATTTAAATGTTAATATCTGAAAAATAAAATGTTAGTTTCAATAATAATTTCTTTTTTAATAATCATAATTTCAGCTGCAATTCCAATTGTTCACTTTATTGCTTTCCCTATTAGCCCATTTATTTCTGGTTTTATTGGTGCATCTGTAGGAGATTTAGAAAACGAACAGATAGCATATTTTGGTTTATTGAATTCAATATTATTATTTTTGCCTTTATTATCAATACTCAAATTTACCAATGTTTTTGGAGAAATAGGATGGCTTTATTCGATCGTTATTTCATTAATTCTGAGCGGGTATATTTGGTTTGGTTCAACTATTGGAGCTTTATTAAAATTTTGGACAGCAAAAAAATAGTCTTTACTAAACCTTTTCCTTTTCAGGAATAATAGATGACATTATTATACTGCCAAAAACTACTCCAATAATTATTGCTAAAGAAACAAAAGTATTTAAGTGGAAATGAGCAAGATCATCATTTTGTATTCTATCTCCAATCCAGTGAGCTATATATGTTAAAGACATTTTAAGCCCTATAAATACTAGAATTAAAGAAAGTCCATATTTTAAAAACCTAAACATATTTTTTATTTCTTGCAAGAGGAAATAAAGTGGCCTCATTCCAATTACCGCCATCATGTTTGAGGTCCATACAATAAAAACATCCTGAGTAATTCCAAAAATAGTCGGTATAGAGTCAACTGCAAATACTATGTCTGTGCTTGCCAAAACAATAACAACTAAAAACATTGGCGTAAAAACTTTTACTCCATCTACAGTTGTCCTAAATTTAGATCCATCAAAATCTTTGCTTATGTTCATAAATTTATTTGAAAGTTTGAAAAAAAAGTTATTTTCAGGGTTTGAATCTTCTTCGTTAACAAATGCAATTTTTATTCCAGTATAAAGTAAGAAAATTCCCATTATTAGCATTACCCAACTAAAATTAGTTAATATTATAGAACCTAATGCTATAAAAATTGCCCTGGTTATTAACGCCCCCATTATTCCATAGGTAAGAGCAAGAGATTGTAGTTTTTCAGGTATTTGAAAAAATTGAAAAATTATTAGGAATACAAATAGATTATCAAAGCATAAAGCTTTTTCAGCTATGTATCCTGCCAAAAAGGATACCCCTCTTTCATTGTTAGTAAGCAATGATCCATCTTCAATGAAGAACCATAGTGCCACCACCATCGAGATAGATATCCATGTCAAACTCCAGATTAAAGAAGATTTAAATTTGTATACTCTGCCCTTGGAAATATAAAGATCAAATAATAGTAATATTGATACAAATATATTAAAAACTATCCAATGAGTATAATCACCCATTATCTATCTGAATTAGATACAATTTGGTAGTCAATATCACCCGAAGGACTTTTAACTGTAACCTTATCGTTTTTTGATTTTCCTAATATGATTTTACCTACAGGAGAGTCAACCGAGATTTTGCCATTTAAAGGATCAGCTTCATGATAATCAACTAATTGAAATGAATGAACTTCATTATTATCTAAGTTTTTTAAATTTACTTTGGTTCCAATGTTAACTTTGCCTTTAGACGTAGATTGAGAAGAATCATCAATTATTATTGCGCCTCTCATGAGATTTTCAATGTCTGTAATTTTAGCCATTACCATTGCTTGAGCTTCTCTAGCAGCTTCGAGAGGAGCATTTTCTCTAACATCTCCATCTTCTCTAGCATTTTGAATATCTCCAGCTAAATCCATTTTTTGCTTATTTAGTTTGTCCATCTGAGACATTAATGATTTAAACCTACTTCTTGTTAATTTTGGCCCATCTTCAATTAATTTAGACTTATTTTTAGTTTTCCTTGTAGTTACAATCCTTTTTGATCTTAAATGAGAAGGAATATTTAATTCTTGAGAAATGAGTTCATTTTCATGTAAGAATTGAAGAAATTTTTTAATAGAAGCCAATCTTGATTGAGTATCAGAATTAGCCATTCTAGAAGTAATTTGTTGGCTGTAATCACCAACTTCAGGGGGTCTAATATTAATAAGCTTTTTATTTTCTCCTATGCTTTCAATAAAATCATGTATTACAGACCTTTCTTTCATTCTTTCCTCTAAAGGCAATGACCTTACGTAACATTTTAATGAATCCATAACTGAAGATTCATTAGTTATCTTTTCATCTGATATGAGCTTTGATATAGTAGTTTCTTCTGACATTTTTTCCTCAATTATTATTAAAAATTTAATAAAGTAGTCAACTAATAAAAGTTAGATTACAATAAACAGGTTTCAAATGAATATTATATTCAGAAATGAATTTAAAACAATAATTTAAGAATTAAAATATATAACGTAACTCAAAATGACTAAAAGGACATATCAACCAAAAAAGAGAAAAAGAGCAAGAACTCATGGTTTCAGAACTAGAATGAGAACCAAAAGTGGTAGAAGTGTCTTGAAAAGAAGAAGAGTTCGAGGAAGGAAACTTTTAACCGTAGTATCCAAAAAATGGATTTAAAAGCTAGTTTTGGTCAATACATTAAAGACCTCTAAAGATTTTTTAGAAGTTATATCAAAAGGACAAAAATATAAAAACTCAGGATTAATCTTTTACTTTTTAAAAAATAATTCTGAAGAATTTAAACTAGGAATATCTATTAAGAAAAAAACTGGAAACGCTGTTTATAGAAATAAACTTAAAAGGCAAATCAAAAACGCAATTAAACTTAACTTAAGGCAATTAAATGGGTTCGACATAGTTATTGTAAATTATGAAGAGAGATTAGAACCTATTAAATATAAAGAATTGATACTTGTTTTTGAAAAGTTTTTTAGAAAAGTTAAATCTTTTTAAATGTTAAAATATATGCTTTTAAAATTAATATCATTTTACAAGTCTTTTTTATCACCTTATTTAGGTGGTAATTGTAAATTTGAGCCATCATGTTCCAGTTATGGTCATGATGCTATATCTAAACACGGAGCATTTAAAGGCTGTATTTTGACATTATTAAGGTTAGTAAAGTGCAACCCATTCTCTAATGGTGGTTATGACCCTATCAAATAAATGGAAAAATATAGAAAAAAATTAATTAACATTTTTATTTTGCTTTTAGCATTGCCAATTATGGCATGTATGAATGATATGCAACATCAAGGTAATTGGGCATCCCCAGTTATTAAAAATGATGTGGTAATAGTTCCTTCAAATGAAGGATCTATTCACAAATATTTTATTTCTCAAAATTCTTTTGATTTATTAAATAAATTTCCTTCTTCAGAAACTAAGATCGGATCATTTTATGGAGAGTTAGTTTTGAACGATAATGTGGTATTCGGAATAAGTTACGGGAGTGATGAGGGGGATAAATGTCAAAATAAAAGTTGTATTTCCTATCTATTTGCAGTTGATATCGAAAATTTGAATTCTGTATGGCCCCTTGAGTTTATACAAATTGATGGAGCAGTAGTAGGGGGAGTAAAATATTCAGATGGAAATCTATATTTCGCAACTTCAGAAAATGATTCGTTTAGTGAAAAAGGTGGTTTTTTCTATTCTGTAGATGCAAATAATGGTCAAATAAAATTTAAAATTCCTATTAAAAATAGAATATACAATTCTATAGAAATTAATGAAGATAAAAAAATAGCTTTAGTGGGCGACACTGCAGGAAGCCTATCATTGATAAATATAGACAATAAAGAAAGTTTAAACCTTGAAGACAGAATTATCTCTAGTGTTGAAACTGATTATTCTATTATTTCTCCTGCTGTTCACTTGATTGATTCTAATAATGACAGTAATTATTGCGTCGGAAATATAAATGGTGATATTAAATGTTTTAAATTAGAAGATAAAAACGGATTATCATTAATCGAATGGGCTTCAATAAAAATTGATGGCTGGATATGGTCAGGCATGGAGCTTGTGTCTAATGAAAATTCATTAATTTTGATCTCTCTTTCTGGTAATTTATACAAAATTAATGTTGACTTAGATGCTAAAAATTTGAAAATAATATGGGAACAAGAAATTAATAAAAATGGAAAACCGGTTGCTGGAATACTTATCAACGATAAAGGTAACCTTTTGAACGGAATAATTCCATTTGATAAAGATAAAATAGTAATTACTGAATTAAACAACGGTTCAATTGTCGAGGAATTTCCATTCAAAGATGGAGTTCAGTCTTTGCCGGCAATTATTGATGATTATATGTATTTTATTGATAAAGATAATAGCTTTAGAGGGTATTCATTAATTGATAGATCCCAAAGACTTTGTTTTGATCTAAAAGAAATGAAGGGTTGTGATTAATGGGCTTTTTATGGAATGAAATAATAATGAAGCCTATGGTAAATATTCTTACTATATTTTATTCAATTTTTTCTGATAATTTTGGTTTAAGTATTATTATATTCACCATCTTAATAAGAATACTTATGATTCCTATTTCATTTAGGCAAGTAAAGCAGATGCTTGGAATGCAATCAGTTCAGCCTAAGTTAAAGAAAATTCAAGAAAAATACAAAGACAAAAAAGACAGAGAAAGTAGACAGAAAATGAGCCAAGAAACTATGGCTCTCTATAAATCTTCTGGTGTAAATCCTGTTGGTTGCCTTGGCCCAATGATCATTCAGTTGCCTATCTGGATAGGGCTGTATAGAGCAATATTTAAAGTTGTACCTGCAACTCCTGAAGGTTTTGCAAATTTGTCTTTTTATTTGTATTCATGGAATCCTGTTATAAGCAAAGTTCCTTTAAATAGTAAATTTCTAAATATTGATCTTGTAAATCCTGTTCAGCAGGCCGGAACAATATTTGCAATCTTACTTCCATTAGTAGTAGCTTTTACAACCTTTGCTCAGCAAAAAGTTTCTATGTTTAAAAGTTCTGACCCTAGACAGGAACAAACTAACAAGATGATGTTGTGGATGATGCCAATAATGTTTGGTTTTTTTACATTATCTTTTCCAGCTGGATTAGCAACTTATATCATTTTCTCTAATATCGCAGGATTTTTTATTCAAATTTATGTACTTAGGAAATTAAAAGTTAAAAATTCTTTTAAAGATTTTTTAACACTTTCTTCTCCTGAAAAGAATGAAGAAAATTTAAATAAACAAAATAATAACGAGGAGGCAGTTAATGAGCTCGCAGCAATTTCAAGGCAAGACAGTAGAGGAAGCAACAAAGCTCGCTCTAGAAGAGCTAAACGCAAATCTAGAAGAAGTTAAAATAGAAGTAGTTTCGCCAGGAAAATCAGGAATATTAGGTTTAGGAGGAGAGCCAGCAGTAATTAATGTAACATCTCTTGCTAAATCAAAGCCAAAAAAAACAGTTAAAAATAATTCAAAAATTAAGGACTCTGATTCAGACAAAAGAGTTACAAGAGAATTAGATGATATTGATGAAGAGACGGAGAAATTAGCGATAGATATTGTGAATTACCTTTTGTCTAGTTTAGAAGTTGAAGTAAAAACTTTTTTTAGAGACAAAGATGATTTTGATACAAAGTCAATCTATTTTGAAATTGAAGGAGATGATTCAGGGTTAATTATAGGGCGAAAAGGCGAGACTCTAAGATCATTTGAATTTTTAATATCTTTTATTATAAAAAGGCAATTAGATAAAAGGGTTAGAGTTATTTTAGATGTTGAAGGTTATCAAGAAAGAAGAAGATCTAATTTAGTTTCTGTAGCTGAAACTACCGCAAAAAAAGTTATTAGATACGGTAAGCCAATTAAAATGGACCCTATGTCTCCTTTCGATAGAAGAATTATCCATCTTGCATTAGAAAAAGATAAGAAAGTAATTACAGAAAGCCAAGGGACAGGACCAAGAAGGCAAGTAGTAATAAAGTTAAAATAAATTGAAGAAAATTGATATTCTATCTATAGGTAATATCACTCAAGATATAAATATAGTGGGTAAAAAAAAATATTATTCACTTGGTGGAACTTCCTTTTATGCGTATAAAGTTTCTGAAAAACTAGGTTTTGATTTAGGAATTATTTCTGAAGTATCTAATAAAATAGATTATGAAAAATATATAGATATAAAAAAATTAATCTTCCAAAAAACTGAAAATCATACAATTTTTGAAAATAATTATGTTAGCGGCTTAAGATATCAAAAGGTTATAAATAAACCTGGAAAAATATTAGTAAATAATTTAAGTAATTCTTTAGCTTCTATAATCCCAAAAATTGTTTTTTATTGTCCTATTTTAAATGAAATTGAAAATAAATTTTTTAATTTATTTGATAAAAGCTTCAAAGTTTGTAACCTTCAAGGTTTTGTAAGAAAAGTTTCAAAAGATAAAATAAAATTAATTAACAAATTGCCAGATATAAAT
>JACETA010000009.1 GCA_013911545.1 Chloroflexota bacterium
TTGTAAATACGGGTTATGTTGATATGCACAAAGCAATGAAAATTTATAATGACGTTGGTTATGATAGCTTTTTTATTGACGACCATGTTCCTTCCACTTTTCAAGATACTCATTTTGGTCACAGAGGAAGAGCGTTTGCTATGGGTTACATACAAGCATTAATTGAATCTGTAAAAAAGGGATAAATTAATGACTTATGATTTTTTTGAAAATGTTGTTTCACCATGCATAAACATATGTCGCTATGATGATTCAGGAGAATATTGTATTGGATGCAAAAGAACCCCTATAGAAATTTCTAAATGGTTTATGATGAGCAATTCTGAAAGAGAGCAAATACTGTCAGAACTTCCGAAAAGAGAAATAATAAATTAAAAAGATCTTAAATATTGATTTGGAGCAGTATTGCTTCCATCTAATTCTTTCATTGCATGAAGTGGCCAATAAGGATTTCTGAGAAGCTCTCTGCCCATAAAAACAACATCAGCTTCATCATTTAAAAGTATGTTTTCTGCCTGATCTGGATTAGTAATTAAGCCAACTGCTCCTGTTTTAATTTCAGCTTCTTTTTTTATTTTTTTTGCAAAACTAACTTGGTAATTTGGCTTTGGTGTTATTTTTTGATTAAAAAAATTACCTCCAGAAGAACAATCAATTAAATCTACACCTAATTTTTTTAACTGAATACTAAGTTCTACAGATTGATTAGGATCCCATCCATTTTCAGCATAATCAGTTGCAGAAATCCTAACTAAAAGTATTATATTTTCTGATATCTCTTCTCTTACTTTTTTTACAATATTTGATGCAAATCTGATTCTATTTTCAAAACTTCCACCATAAATATCTGTTCTTTTATTAGAGATAGGAGATAAGAATTCATGAACCAGATAACCATGAGCCATGTGAAGTTCTATACATTTAAATCCAGCCATTTCAGCTCTTTTAGCAGAGTCAGCAAATTTATTTTCTAGGCTAATAATTTCATCAACTAAAAGTTCTCTAGGCTCTTCAGATTGACTATCAAATGGTATTGAAGAAGGTCCCACAGGTTTCCAGCCCCCATCATCAATTCCTACAGAATACCCTTCTTCCCAAGGTTTTTTTGTTGAACCTTTTCTGCCAGAATGTGCAATCTGGATTGCAGGCATTGATTTCATTTCTTCAATAAAATTTGTAATTTTTGCCAATCCATCAATATGGTCATCTTTCCATATCCCTAAGTCACTTGGACTTATCCTTCCTTCAGGTGAAATTGCTGCCGCTTCGGTCATTACCAACCCTGCGCCTCCCGCAGCTCTTGAACCTAAATGTACAAGATGCCAATTATTTGAAAATCCATCAATTGATGAATATTGACACATGGGAGATACCCAGCATTTATTTTTAATCTTTTGCCCACGAATTGTTATCTCACTAAATAATTTACTCATTTAATCAAATCTAAAAAAATCATTATTCTTTATTTGCCAATGGATTAATTTTTCTTTCATTAACTTAATTGTTTCTTGGTGCTCAGAGCTATTAATGAGATTTGTTTCTTCGTAAGGATCATGGTTTAAGTCATATAGCTCGCCAGAATCGTTAAGAGTTAAATTAAGTTTAATGCGATTTATTATTATTGACCTTCTAGGGTTTTGGTTTAATTCATTTATTTTTTCATTACCTAAATTTCTATCGTCAATTATGCCGGTGCCATTCCATTCCACCACAACCTCATTATTTCCAAAATCCGATTCTTCAAAAGCATAACTTCTATCTTGCCCTTGAAGATTATCAGGTAAATCTTGATTAAGTTTTGAAAGAAGGGTTGGAACTAAATCTATATGACTAAAACTTCCTTTAATTTTTTTCATACTATTTTGATTTTGAAGTTTAATTAGCATTGGAACCTTTGCTGATTCTTCGTAAAGCGTTCTCTTTTCAAGCATTCCGTGATCACCCATCATTTCACCATGCTCACTAGTAAAAACAATGATTGTATTGTCATACAAGTTATTTTCTTTTAAAGAATCAATAATCCTTCCGGCCATCCTGTCAACGAAGGTTATATTTGCAAAATAATCTGCTCTTGCCTTAAGCCATCCCTCTCGAGTTGAAAAATCTTCTCCTCTTGAAGCCAAGTAATTGTTCATATACTCATCACTTTTTTGGTCAGCTCCGTTAATAAATGAGGAATGATAATCAGATCTTGCACTATCAATTTCAGCAACGTTATCAGGTTTTTTTAAAAATGTTGGTCCTGTTGGCAATGATTCTGGGTCATACATTCCATCTAATGGCCCTGCGTAGGGAGAATGAGGCTCAAATGTACTCACATAAAGCATAAATGGGGTTTCCTTATTTCTTTCGATGAAATCTTCAGCTTTTTCTGATAAAAAGGCTGCCATCTGGCTGTCTTCAGGTAGCAATGATCTGGCTTCGTCATCAAAGATTTTTTTTCCTGTAGGACCTATACCAGTTGGTGTATGCCCTTTACTTACTAACCAATTATGCAAGTCACTATATGGCAATTCTCCATTAAAATAACTACTATTGTAATGATCTTCAACGCTCACCCATTCATCAAATCCTCTTTGCTTAACTGTGTCATCTCCTAAATGCCATTTACCTAAATATCCATTGATATAATCATTATCTTCAATAATTTCTGCAATTGTTTTCACATCCTCTTTTAATGGAATTTTATTTACGGTTGGTCCTGCTGTGTGAGGATATAAACCTGTCATTATTGAAGATCGAGCAGGAGCACAAACTGGCTGTGTAACGTAAGCATTCTCAACAACATTGGAATGGTTTGCAAGTTCATTTAGTCTTGGGGTATTAATCCAGTCATTACCATAACATTCAAGCGTGTCGTATCTTTGCTGATCACTCATTATAAAAACCAAATTCGGCTTATTATTTTCAGTACTCATAAGTGGTTAGTTTACATTAAAATAAAAAATTGTATATTTAAATTATACTGTTTTATATAATGATTTTATGAAAGTTTTATCTAAGATTTTAATAATTAATTTTTTGTTATTTGCATTAGCTTGTTCTTCGAGCGAAGAAGTATTTACTCCCATGGAAAAAATTTCAGATCAAGGAAAAATATTTTCAATTGGCGATTTTAAACCAATCGGATTTAAAAAAAGTAATGAATATAATGTTGAAGATTTACCTGGTTCAACTTCTGCTTTCTTTGGTTTTATGAAAAATGAACTTGGTGACCCTAAGGACTATGAAATAAGATTTTATTCATCTCATTCTGATGCTGTAAATCTTGGCACTAAATATGCAGATAATATTGTTGGTGAAAATGGTTGTATCAATAAAGAATGTTCATTATGGCTTGAAAATTTAAACCAAAGGACTCACCTAGAAGGGGGAAGAAACAACACTTGGAATGCAACAAAGGCTCCCAAATATAACAATTATGTTATTTACAATAATTTAATTTTATTCTGTTCTGGATATAACGAAAGCGATTCCATGAAGAATTGCACAAAGTTTATTGATAAGTTAGAAGGGAAAGTTACTCAATAATAATCTTTAAAAAAACCAATGAATATTTTAATTACTGCCGGAAATGATAAATTATCTAATATTTTAAAAAATAATCTTAAAGGTCATTCAATTAAAGTTTCTAATGATTTAAGTACTAAAAATATATCGAATTTTGATTGTCTAATTATCCTATCTTCTTTAAAAAAATGCTTAGACCCAGAAGAGTTAAATTTAAAAATCCAAGGAATTTATAACACATTATCTTCTTCAGTAGAAAGCAATATAAAAAAAGTCATTATGATAAGTTCATTAGAAATTTTTGATTACAAAGAAAACTATACTGTTACAGAGACATGGAAAACTACTCCTAAAATTGAACTTACTAATCTCTCAATTAATCTCTCTGAGGTAATCTTTAAAGAATTTGGCAGAACATTTCCATTTCAAAAAATATTATTGAGGGTAGGGTTTCCTTTAAAAGATAAATTTAATGACAATAAAAATTCTTGCTTTACAAATGAAACAGACTTTGTAAATGCCGTATCAAAATTAATAGATATTAATTTGAAAAATCAATTTGAAATTTTTCATATACAAACAAAATCAGATAACGCTAAGTATTTAACAAATAAAATTGATGAAATAGATAATTTGTCTGCAGATTTAAAAGACCATTTTTATCATCCAAGGGTTCAGGAATTATGAAAGTTTTAATATTAGGATCAAATGGGATGCTAGGTCCTTGGGTTTCAAAAGTTCTAAAAAATAATCATGAAATCATTGAGACTGACCTTGAAATGATAAAAACTAACACAAACTTTGTGAAAGTAGATATATCAAATACTGACGAAGTGTTGAGTGTTGCTGAAGGCGTAGATGCAATAATAAATTTATCGGTTTTAAGGTATGACAGAAAATTGGCTTTCGATGTAAATATGAAAGGCAATCTTAATATGATGTTGGCAGCAGAAAAATTTAAAATATCGAGAATTATTAACACAGGGCCCCATTTCCAAGTCGCTGGGCCAACATATGAAAATTATGACCATGAAATAAATCCTGATATACCTCCTCAGCCCGGAGTTAATATTTATGCACTTTCCAAAGCCCTTGGCCAAGAAATATGCAAGGTCTTCACACAAAAAAATCAATTTATTTACTTGCAAACTCTCTTATTTTATATTTTTTACAATCAAGATTTACTAACACCTGGAAACAAAATTAATGATAATAATTTCGGTAAGGATTTAACTCCATTTAGTATTAGATGGGAAGATGCAGCTGAAGCAATAAAATTGGCATTAGAAATTGATTTAAAAAAACTACCGTCAAGAACAGAGTCTTACTTTGTATTTGCAGATCTTCCTCATAATAAATTTTCCAATGAAAAAGCTAAAAATCAATTGAACTGGCAACCAAAGTACAACCTTAAAGATGCTTGGAGTAAATAAATATTTTAATTTTTTAATTAGTATTTTAGTATAGATATATGAATAAAAAAGGCGATTATAATGTTATCTTCATTATGGCTGACCAAATGAAAGCCACTGCAAGTAGCCTATATTCTGAAATTGGCGTTGAAACGCCTAATTTAAAAAGAATGAAAGATAATGGAGTTCAATTTGAAAATGCTATAACTCCTCACCCTCTTTGTGTGCCAGCAAGAACTTCAGTTATGTCTTCTAAGTATCCTCACACAACTGGGTGCAGAAGAAATGAAACCTTATTGCCTGATAATGAAAATCATATTTTTAAAGTATGGAAAAATGAAGGCTATAAAATTGGATTAATAGGCAAAAATCATTGTTTTGAAACTGAAGATGATTTAAATCTTTTTGATCATCTTGATGAGTTTACTCATTCAGGCAGAAATGGAAATAGGGCAAAAATGGAGAAAGGTGCATATAGCGTTACTGACAGTCCGCTGGAAAGCTATGATTCACATATTATTGCTGAAGAAACAAAGTCATTTTTAAATAAATATAAAGATGACAATTTTTCTTTATGGGTATCAATTCCTGACCCTCATGAGCCCTATGAAGTACCGAGAAGATTTTTTGAAGAAGCCAAAAATAGCTTTAAATTTCCTGATCAAAGAAAAGATGAGTTTACCGATGGCACAGCTCCTGAAAGAAATGTTTTACTAAACAAAATTTTAGATTTTAGTAATAATGAAAATTCTAAAAATCCTCAATTTAACGAAGATATTGTTACAACATATATGGGGATGGTTAAATTTGTAGACTATAGTATTGGCTTGATATTGGATGAAATAGAGAATTTAGGCCTTAAAGAAAAAACAATTGTTATATTTACCGCAGACCATGGTGATTTTTCTGGCGAACATAACATGATGTGTAAGGGCGGAGTATTCTATGATGCCTTAACTAGAGTACCTTTAATTATTTCTGGAGGACCAATATCTCAAAACGATACAAATATTGATGACCCTGCCAGTCTAATTGACATTATGCCGACAGTTTTAAGTATTCAAAACATAGATATACCTAATGATTATCAAGGCAAAATTTTGCCGATTGTTCCTGAAGGTGAGGCAAGAGAGGCTGCTTTTTCTGAATATGGTGCTGGTGGAAAACTTTACACATTAGAAGATTTAAAATTATTGCCAGAACCATTTGGTTATCATTCTCTTATCGATTGTCTTTGGGCGAGAGAGGCTGAAGGGAGAAGAAAGATGGTTAGAACAAAGAATTGGAAATTTGTTCACGACCCTATGGGAGATAAAGATGAGTTGTATGATTTAGAAAATGATCCATGGGAGCATTATAATTTAGCGGAAAAAGAAAATTATTCAAATAAAGTTTTAGAAATGAAATCACATCTTCTTAACTGGATGATTGAAACTGAAGACCCTCAGCCTGTCCCTTTACCTAATAGTGTAGGCAGGCCAAAAGATATAAAAAATGACCCTTGGAAACATATCAAATAATTAATCTTCATAGATTGTTAAAAATTGATTGGAATCAACGTTTGTAATAACTTTCTGACCTCCATTAGGCCAATTTATTGATATCTCTTCAATTTTATTCGCACTTCCTAATCCAAAATTTAAATTTAATGAATTAGAAGAAATGAAACTTTCTCCGCTAGTAATAGATTTTATTTGATATTTAATTTTATTGTTTTCAAGATATTTAATTTTCACGGTAGACCCAATAGCATCTGCATTACTTCCGCCATCAACATTTATTGCACTGCCAACCAATCTTAATTTAATCCAATTATTTTCATTTTCTTGATTTATCCATAAGAAGATAGGGCCGCCTTTCATTATCCCTTCATCATTTTCACCAAAAATATATCCATTGCTATTTGTTGCAATAAGATCTACGAATCCGTCAGAATTAATATCACCTCTTGCAAGGCCTTTTCCATTTTCATGAAACTTAATATCTATCCTTCTTTTAATTAGATCTTCAGGGTTAGATTCATATAAACCTTTATAATCTACGTCCATTATGTCGAGCAACTGGGCCTCAGTAGTTTTATCAGAAAAATTATCATTGTTATTTATCAACATTCTTCCTGCATTTGGATATCGATTCCCACCAGGACCCTCGCCCCTTCCCCCCATAGAGCCTAACCAATATAAATCATCATCACCATCATTTTCATAATCAAAAAAAGATGTTCCGAATCCAAACTCATACGCATCAAGACCTTCAGGAACTTGCCATTCATCAAGGATTTGATCTTTATTAAGCCCCTTTGTTGGCATATAATGATCTTTATTAATTAAAATTGTATTTGAAATATTTGTAAATTCAGTTAATTTAATATTTCCTTCTGTTATGCTGTCATTTCTTAATAAATAATGAAAACACGTTCCCCATTCAAATTTATGGCCATAAGCGCAATCTCCGCCAGGTATTGAAGGGTGCGGAATAGTTAATGGATGATACCCAATGTTCGTAACAAATACATCTAAATCTAAATCGTTATCTATATCGCCAATCGTAAAGCCCATCCACGCGCCAACTTTATCTATTCCAAGTTCTCTAGATATTAAATCGAATTTAATATCTTCTTTGGTTGAATTATTTTCATAAACCTTAAGTCTGTCTCCGTCATCTGATATCCATAGATCAATATCGTTATCTTGATCATGATCCCAAAACATAGAAGCCAAAGTCTGGCCCGAAGGATCACCAACTTTATTATTTTTTCTGTCTATCAAGTTTGGATCATATCCTTGATTCCATTTATTTGATTCTTCATCAAACCATTCAATTGGTTCGCCAGTAGGCATTATCATGAGTATCTCATTCCCTCTCACACCAGCACTCTCTCCAATTTCAGTAAATTTAAAATTACCATTATTAATATATAAGAAATTATGATGCCCATGGTGCCTTGGGTTATTAAATACTATAAAGTCTTGGTCAGCTCTATTACCTACATATATGTCTAACAATCCATCATTATTAACATCACCGCAAGCAACACTCATCCCTGACCTAATATTTACACTTTCTCCAAAAGCCTCTTCAGTTATATCAGTAAAAGTGCCGTCTTTATTATTTTTAAATATCCTGTCTTTGACTGATTGGTATAACCTAGAATCTTTTTCTACTGAACGATAATCTAGTCCATCTCCAATAGTCCCGTAAGATGCAACATACAAATCTTGGTAGCCATCATTATTAAAATCACATGCTGCTGGAGCAGTACTGTTACTTTCCAACAAAGAGAGGTTTGCTTTCTCAGTAATATCTTGAAATTTGTTATTACCTAAATTTTCAAAAAATTTGTTACTTCCTCCTCTTGTTTCTTCTAGCAGACTAGAAACACCTGATGAAGTAAAGTAAAGATCCAGATCTTCATCTCTATCAAAATCAAAAACTGCAACACCTGGATACCTATTTTCAATAAAAAAATCACCTCCAAATGCTTCTTTAGCAATATTTTTAAATGGCTGAATAAGGTTACTTTTTATTTCACTGTCTTGGACTTCTTGAACGTTTTCAGAACAAGCAAACATAAAAATAATTGCTATTAATAAAGTCCTAATCTTCATTTTCATTAAACTTTTTTGGAAATGGTATTTTTTTAATTTCTATTGTTGAAGTTGATGTTTTATACTCATTGTCTGACGATTCTGATTTTACTGGCCACCAATCAACATAACTATAATCTTTGTGATCTAATATTTCATTTTTTTCTGAATCATCTTCTATTTTCTCAATGACCCCATCATCAATAACCTTATCATTCTTGGTTGGTTCTTCAGTCTCGCTGCTACATGAAATTAAATTTAAAATAATTAAAAAGAGGTAAAGTATTTTATAATTTTTAAACATTATGAATATTATTTATTAAATAAAGATCTTGTGACAGGAGTGTCAATTTTAGTTGGATAATCCCATTCCCAACCTTCAAATTGATAATCGTGTACTTTTGGATTGACAGGGTCAGTAGTTAATTGTGTTCCACCAGAAGTAAGTGAATGCATTGAAATTTTTCTTGATAAATTAATCCTTTTAACTAAAATTTCATCTAAATAATCTAATATGTCCATATTATTTTCATCTTCTATGATGTTTTTTTCTTCTGAAGGATCGTTCTTTAAATCAAATAATAGATCCTCACCTGTAGAGTACCTGACAAGTTTATATCTTCCATCAAAAACCATTACTCCATTCGCAAGGAAACCAAAAATTTCTTTTCTTCTTTTTTTATTATCACCTGGAGTATTCGGTAAAGGTATAGAATCCATGTAAAAAGGAACATCATTTCCACTCAATGACAATATTGTTGATGTAATGTCCCTGAGGCAAACAAGCTCTTCTTCAACTATATTTTTTGGAATATTTTTACCACTGATTATTAACGGAACTCTCATTGCGCTCTCATAAAAATTCGCTTTACCCATCATTCCATGATCCCCTAAGAAATCTCCATGATCAGAAGAAAATATAATGATTGAATTGTCGTACAAATTGTTCTCTTTTAATGATTTAATTATTTGCCCAACCTCATAATCAATTTGCTGTATTAATGCAGAATAGTGAGATCTCATTTTTTTAATTTTTTCATCATTAATACCTTCGTAGTCTAAATCAGCCCATGGATATTTCCAGCCTTCCAATACAATTTTCTTATGTTTTTTTGCATCTTCTTTGTTTCCTTTAATTGGAAGAGGCATTTTATCTTCGTTTGGAAAAGGTACTTGAAAATCTTCAGAAGGATCATATGGATCATGTGGGCCAGGAAAACCCACCATCATCGCGAACGGTTTTTCATGTCCATATTCATTTATAAATTTACACGCCTCATTCCCAACAAAGTGATCCCACGAATCCTCCCAATTAAGATTAGATTTTACTGCTCCAAAATTTTCATGATATCCATCGTGCTCATTACCATGATATTTTTTATGACCTTTTTCCTTCAAATAATAGTAATAATCATCTCTGACTTTAAGCCATCTTTTATCTTCTGTTGTTGACCTATACATGAATCCATTTTTCTTTGTCCATGGATAAAAATGCATTTTCCCTATTGCTGAAGTGTAATAACCAGACTTTCTTAATATTTCAGGCCAGGTCTTAATTCCTGCCTCTTTATGGTCAGGTCTAATTGACGGAGAGTTACTTAAAATTCCATTTGATATAGCATCCATTCCTGTCATCAAACTAGACCTAGCAGGAACACATACAGGAGATGAGGAATATGTATTTTGGTACCTAATGCCATCATTTGCAAGAGAATCAATATTTGGGGTTTTAATAAAATCAGCACCATAACAACCTAAGAAATCTGACCTCATTTGGTCAGGAAATAAAAAAATTAAATTTGGTTTCTGTTTATCTGTCAAACTTAATTTCTCCTTTCTCGATCCTATCTGATCTTTCAGCCAATGGTCGAATTTGAGCTGGGTAATCCCAATCCCACCCTTCTTTTCCAAAGTCATCTTTTTCATTAAGGCTATTTACAGTGTCGACTTGTCTGTCAAAAAAAGAAAATCTAATTGAATTCATGATCTCAATATTTAATCTTGATTCTAAATTCCTTCTTAACTTGAATACTTTTTTATCTTTATATAAGTTTTTAGATTCTTTAGGATCTTCTTTTATATTAAACAATGTTCTTGTGCCATTGGAATACTTGCTTAACTTATAATTGCCATCGTATATCATCCATCCATCAGGCATGTAACCAAACAGTTCATTTCTCTTTTTTGTTTTAATTCCTGGCAATCCAGGCAGTGGAATTGAGTCAAAATAATCAGGAATCTTTGAGCCAGTTATTTCCAAAATTGTTGAAGTGATATCAAAAAGGTAAGCAAGATCGTCCACTCTTTTAGGGTTGCCAATAGTTTCAGGAGTTTGAACAATAAGTGGTATATGACTAGAAGATTCAATAAATGTGCCTTTTCCAAATAAGCCATGATCTCCTAAATAATCTCCATGATCTGTAGCAAATATAATTACTGTATTGTCAATCAGCCCATTTTCTTTCAAAGAATCGATTATCCTTCCAACTTCGTAATCAATTTGTTGAACAAGACCTGCATAATGAGCTCTCATTTTCTTTTTCTTTGCTAAGCTTTCTTTATCATTAAATTTATGCATTGTTTTTACATTGGCCCATTCCATTTTTAATCCATTATTTTTTTGATCTTCTGTGAATTCTTTATCGTGATCATAAGGAGGAATTGGGTCCGGCATGTCATCTTCATTTGGCAAGGGCACATGAAAATCTTCTGATGGATCATAAGGATCATGGGGGCCAGGAAAACCTACCATCATAGCAAATGGCTCCTCATCAGAATGATTATTTATAAACCTCACTGCTTCCTCTCCAACAAAATGATCCCAAGAGTGCTCATAGGGAACAATTGATTTTACTGCGGTAAAATTTTCTTGATAACCTTCATGCTCATCACCATGAAACTTTCTAAGGCCAGCAGTTCTAAGTTTTTTAAAATAATCATCTCTTACATGAAGATGCCTCTTGTCTTCTGCTATACTTCTGTAATCAAATCCATGCCTAGCATCCCATGGGTAGAAATGCATTTTACCAATAGCTGCTGAATAATATTCATCATTTTTTATAATATCTGCCCAAGTTTTTAATCCGGTTTTTTTATAATCTGGTCTTAATGAATCAAAATTACCAGTTACCCCGTGTTTAAAAGAATTTATCCCGGTTAATAATGATGTTCTGGCTGGAACGCAAACAGGAGACGGAGAATATGCTTTTTCATAAGTAACACCATTTTTTGATATTGAATCTATATTCGGGGTCTTAATAAATTCTGCCCCGTAACAACCAAGAAAATCATATCTTAATTGATCTGGAAATAGAATTACTATATTTTTTTTTAAGTTACTTTTTTTCAAGCTTGAGGACCTTCTAATCTTGGATTTGCGATTTTATCCAACCCAGCAGCAATTAAATAAAGACCGCAGAAAATTATTATTATTATTATTATTGGAGGTAACCACCACCACCACATTCCAGCTATCATGGCAGAAAATGTTATTGCCCAGTAGAGTGTCATTCCCATAGTAGGTTCTGCCATGGGGCCCAAACCAATTGCTTCTAAACCGACAGAAGCAAGAATTGAACCAGTCACAGCTCCAGTAAAGCTTGCAGCAAGAAAAGGTAACATATTAGGAAGTATTTCCTGAAATATTATTTCAAAAGTATTCATCCCTGATAACCGACTAACTTCTATGAATGGCCTTTGTTTTAAAGTTAGGACCTGAGCCCTAATAACTCTAGTTGGCCCCATCCAAGACAATGATGAAATAACTAGAGCCATTTGATTTAAAGTTATATTTTCTTCAATAGATATTGCCAAAACAACCATTACAGCAATACTTGGAATTGTCATTAGTGAGTCAGTAACAATTCTAATAGCTGTATCAAACTTTCCTCCAATATATCCAGATAAAAATCCCAAGAAAATTCCAATGCCCAAACCAATTGAACCAGCTAAAAATCCAACATATAGTGTCATAGGTATTCCTTTTATCATCGCAGCAAATAAATTCCTACCATGAAGATCTGAGCCAAATGGTAGATCCATTGAGGGCCCCGACCTTGACTGAACAGAAAGGGGCTCAGCTGCAGAAGTGTCAATCAATATCATCCCGATTGCAGAAAAAATTAACGGAGATAACAATACAGTTATTCCAGCAAATAGTATTGGATATTTTTTTATATATTTTCTAATCTTCATACGTAATCCTTGGATCAATTTTTGGATAAATAAAATCTAAAAACAATGTAGCTAATGCAATTCCAAGAATTAAAACAAACACAATTCCATAAATTACTGGATAGTCAAAAGCAGTTACTGAGTCTCTTAATAATGCTCCAAGGCCTGGGTAGCCGAAAATTATTTCTACTAATAATGCTCCGCTTGCTACATGACCAAGATGTAGCGCCAATATTGTAAATTGAGGGAGAAGTGTATTTCTTAGTCCATACCATATGAAAATTCTACTTGATGGCAACCCTTTTGCCTCAGCTAACTTAATATAATCTTCTCCATACAAACTAAGAATCATTCCTCTTGTAACAAGCGATCTGATTCCCAACTCAGCAATTACAATTGATATAGCTGGTAGAATTGCGTGATACATAATATTTAACATTCTCGAAAAACCAAAATTAAACACCTCGCCAATTGTATAACCTCCGCCTGTAGGAAATAATTTAAAAATGTATGCAAATACGTATATTAAAAGCAAACCAAGCATATAGTAAGGTATTGCAGAAAATATAAATAAAGGTGGAATTGTAAATCTCATCGATCTAGGTGCATATGGCCATCCCAACAAAGCTCCTAATACACCACCAATTAAAAACGATAATAAAGTAGAAACTATAAGTAAACCAAATGTCCAAGGAAGCGCATCCATGATCATGCCTAAAACAGAAGATGGATAATAGGTGAAAGATACTCCTAAATCAAATGTAAACGTGTCACCTAAATGCCTTAAGTATTGTTTCCATAATGGCTGATCAAGTCCAAATTGCTTAAAATACTCTGCTGCAACAGCCTGCATAGATTCGTCGTAAACTCCTCCTTGGTTTGCTATTTCCATCATTCTTATACTTACAGGATCTACATCAGACACAAGTTTTGGAATAAAAAAGTTTACTGATGATGCAATAGCAATAATAATAAGAAAAATAACTATTCTTTTTAATATAAAATTCAAAGACATATCTTTATTTATTTCCTCCAGCCTACACTTGGTTTGTCAAGATTTAATTTTTCACTTTCATCATACTTTTTCCATTTCATTTTTGGGTCAGGAAACGGGATTGATCCTACTAAATGCTTGGTATAAACATGAGCTGGTTTTCTTACGACACTATCTATTGGCCCGGCCTCAACCATGTTACCTCTATACAGAATCATTATGTCATCGCATAGTTGATGGGCAGTAGTAAGATCATGAGTTATATATAAAACAGAAATATCTTGATTTTTTTTAAAATTATAAATACTTTCTAAAATTGTTGCCCTTAAAGAAGCATCCACCATGGAGACAGGTTCATCAGCAATAATTATTTTTGGCTCTAAAGACAGTGCTCTCGCAACCATTATCCGTTGCCTTTGGCCACCACTTAATTCATGAGGAAACCTACCTAAAGTTTCATCTGGCCTTAAACCAACACTGTTCAAAGCCATTTCAATTCTGTCTTGAGCTTCAGTTTTATTATTAGTTACTTTAAATTTTTTAATAGGCATATTGAGTACCCTATCTACTTTATAAAAAGGGTTAAATACTCCAAAAGGATCTTGAAAAATTGGCTGAACTCTTCTTCTAAAATTA
Source organism: Chloroflexota bacterium (assembly GCA_013911545.1). Taxonomy (GTDB): domain Bacteria; phylum Chloroflexota; class Dehalococcoidia; order Lucifugimonadales; family Lucifugimonadaceae. The sequence continues at coordinate 14,313 of JACETA010000009.1, forward strand.
AGCTTTTGTTTTTGATTAAGTTTAAATATGTCATTACCTTCAAATTTAATTTCTCCTGAAGTTGGCTTAATTAAACCTAACAACATCCTAGCTAAAGTTGTCTTTCCACTTCCACTTTCACCAGCTATAGCTCTTATAATTGGCTTTTTTTCTTCAATGTTTATATTAATATCATTTACAGCCAAAGTTGTTGATTTCTTTACAAATAATCCTGATGTAAATATTTTTACTAAGTTTTTTCCTTCAAGAATTTGACTAGACATTATTTACCCTTTAATTGTAATCCGAGCATACTTTGCACTCTCTTATATAATGTGACTTTGAAATTTTAACCCAAGGTATTTCCTTTTTATTTACTTTGCCTACCCTTAAGCAAAAACTACAACCTTCCTCTAAATTTAGTAACTGAGCAGGAAGCCCAGGTATGCCATTAAATACACCATGAGAATCGAGCTTAGGCAAACTTTTAATTAACATTCTTGTGTAGGGATGCAAAGGTTTGTTAAAAATAGTTTCGACGGGGGCTATTTCAACAATTTTACCAGCATACATTACCGCAATTCGATCAACAAATTGAGCCATTAGGCCCATATCGTGACCAACTAAAATCAATCCAGCGCCAATTCTCTCTTGAGCACTTTCAAGGGTATCCATTACTTGCCTTTGAACAACTACATCCAAAGCACTTGTTGGCTCATCAGCAATAATGACAGTTGGATTTAAAGAAATACCCATAGCGATAGTTACTCTCTGTTTCATACCACCACTAAGTTCATGTGGAAATCTTTTACCAAGCTCGGGCTCTAGTCCAACCGATTTTAATAGTTTGCCAACAATTTCTTTTTTTTCAA